>JAOZHR010000001.1 GCA_026014805.1 Candidatus Bathyarchaeota archaeon
CCAAAAACCTGTTTAAGCTGTACATCAATAGTCTTCATAAGCGATTTTTCAAACTCAATTTCTCTTCCTATCAACATCCTCGCCTCTTTACGCTTTCATTAATGCTTCAGGCAACTTAATAATTTCTAATCCTCCTTTTTCAAAGATTACTTGATTGCTGAAAAAGCTTCTCAAACTTGAAGCAATCTTCTCGTCATGAGCACTAGGGTTAAACAGAAATATGGCAGTGGCGTTTATCGAACTTAACATCTCTAAGGCGTAGCGCACGAAATTGCATGCCTTCTTAAATCCTACCTGTAAAATGAGGCTTGTCAAGTTATCAAAAACAAAGTTGAAATTCCCATCAGGATGACTTTTAAGAGTTTTATTCAAAGCGTCGAGAAGAAGAGACGTATTGTTCGCAGGTATCAAAATCTCATCAGCGTATCTGTCGGTCTTTGGAGTAGATGCAAGTTGAGTCAATAGTAAAAGCTTCACATTTTCTTGTCCACTCAGAACCGTATGAACTACGCTGCCTTTGCCGGTAATCACTATAACTGTTTCAGCGTTCGCAGACGCTTCCAGCACAAAATCGCGAATTGCTTCTTCATAATTCGCCGCAGGATCGAATTCCAGCAATAGATTTCTACCCATTACACGCTTATGATTTATTCCAATTCTTTTTGAGAACTTGTCTGAATATTCAAGCAAATCCATTGACTTGGTGCTTAGAAACTTGAATTCTCGAATTAGCTGAGGGCTTAAGTTTTCGATGTTAACTGCACGGAGTTCAATCATGAAGGGATCCATTAATTGCGTGTTTGCTTCTCTCAAGTATTCAAAGTATTTTTCCTTTTGGCTACCTAGGAAGCTCAAGTCACCCAGATCAAAAAGGTCTCTTTCATGCTTGAATCTACCTTTCCTCGCACCGGCTTTCAAGTCATTCCAAAAATTGATTAACTGACCTGAATCGATGACCCCATTTCGCATATAAACGTGCGAGACGCTCATCAAAATAAGAGACCCCTTTTTTTCGTGTTTTTCTACGTCTATTCCATGTTCTTTCAATTTGGAGTTGACAATTTCAGAATCTGCGTTAGAATATGCATAGATTACTCTATCACCTTCACATAAGCCTTGGCGGATGTATCCTGCAAAGAGTTTCCACTTGTCCACTTTGTCCGTATAGAAAACAACAAGATGCTCTCCCTCTCTTAGACGAAGAGAAGAATCTGCAATTTTGAATAGACTCTCCAGAGTTGTTGTCTGCCTAAAATGATATGCCACGATTCCACAATATAGCACATAAAATAGAGAACTAATTTCTATTAGTTCAATTTCTAGGTTCCTCATTAATGCATGGAAAAGCAACAATGTTACTCCAGTAGCTGCCCAACAAATTCCAAGCCACCAGAGAGCGTCCGAAACATGTTTTTCATTGCATTTACGACTTAAAAGAATAAAAACTGCACAGGGGTACGCTATAACACTGACTAATATTCCTCCAAGAAACACCGTGAATAGCGGATCATATACAAAGCTCTGAACTAGATTGCCCCATAAATTCGGAACATTGTCTTTTACTTGCCATGGCGTGAATATCCATGCCACAATTAAAACTGAAAATGCATACATTTTGAAGAGAAGAGAGATTATGCTTATCTTATTTGAGAAAAAGCCTTTTCGTTGTATTACTTGCTGTTGCTTGTATAAAATGAAAGCAGTTTACTCTACTGCCAATGCCGCTACGATTGCGACAGATGTCCCCAAAAGGATGTATGGTTGCATTATCCAGCTTTCTTTTATTATGTAGTTTTTAACCATATTAATTAAGACAATTGAAGCTACAGCTGAAAACGCTATAAGTAGTAGTATTCTCACTGACTTGAAGTAAGAACCCTTTTGTCGCATAAAAAAAGCTATTAATGTAATGAGAACCACCAGAACTGCTAGATAAAAGAGCAAATCTATCATGATATTTCCCAAGTGTTACATCGTTGAGAACGGCACTATTTTGAGTCCAGTCTCTCCGATTATGACATCGTGATACTTTCTGCTGTGACTTGTTCCCCGCATCTTTCGAATCAGAAAACGGGTTTTAAGTTCAGTATCAACCATAACGTTTTCAAGGACAATGACTGAATCGGCAATAAACTCCTCTATTCCAAGCCCTAATGTATTAGACCCTGCTGGTACGCTGCAAGTCATTATAGTTGTGCAACCAATCTTTTTCAGCATCTTATAAAAAAGATGCATTAGAGTTCTATACTCAAACTTTTCACCTATTCCAATGAGAAAAGCTGTAAGAGAGTCTATAACCAATCGTTCAGCTTTCATTTCCTTAACTATTTTTAGAATAAAATCCAAATTTGCATTCAAACCCACATCTTTCATCGCTTGCAATCCTATGACCCTGACTTGACCTTCACGTTCCAGTTTTCCCAAGTTCATACCTAGTTCTTCCATGTTTCTTTGTAAACTTGCTTCATCTTCTTCAAAAGTTGCATACACTCCCTTTTCTCCATATTCCGTGGCACCGTTGTAAATGAATTGAGTAGAGAATATTGTTTTGCCGCTGCCGGTACTACCTGCTAATAAGATTACTTCGCCTTTTACTAGTCCTCCACCAATGAGTTCATCTAACCCGTCTACTCCAGTTTTTATACGCTCCATCATTTTTTAATCCTCTAACGTCGTGGCAGGGTAGCTATAGTATCCTCTGTTGAAAACTATGTCAGGTAATCTTAGACTAATCCTTTATGAAAAGAGAATACTAATTTCAAATAATTTGACACCTAAAACATTACAGAGAGAAGAGTCAGTATGGCACCAGTTGCCAACGGCGTTGAAAGATTGTCGTTAATTGGCAACGGCAAGGGTTCCACAACTGTGCCTACAATTGCGCCAATGAAAGCTTGCAGTGGGTGAAGAAAAAATGCGGCGCCGAAGAAAGCAAAAGCGAACCCTGCAACGGAGCCCTCCAAGCTTTTACCTTTGTTGAAAGGGATTGAAGTTTTTCCGAATATTTTGCCAAAAATCGAAGCGGTGCTATCTCCAAGTGAGACTATAGCTATCGATGCATAGTTTATTGGAGTTGGAAAAAGTATAAGAGATAACATGATGCCTAAAGCCAGAAATATTGGAGCCAAAGCAAATTCGTAACGTTCTGAGGGTGCTGCTGCGTTTAGAGTAATTGACGAAATTAGGGGAATGTTTTTTCTTTCAACTCTGGCAAGCTCAGCTGCCATGTATGTCAGAGTCGTCAGAAATAGAAGAAAAGCAACAATATAAACTCCAAAGCGCATAGCAGCCAGAGCCACAAAGAATCCACTGGCATGTATAACCTCCCGAATCACTTCATTACGCATTAGAACAAAACGAGGTCTTTTTTGAGTTCCTTCAAGAATCGGCACAATTTCTAGTAAGTTGCCTTTTATTACATAATCGGACTTTAGGGTTATTAGAAAATCTGGGTTGTAGCCTATCTTCAAGGTCTCTGGATAGAAAATTGGAGAGTTGTTGCGGTCATCAGCCACAACCACACAATCTCTTCGTGTAATGTTTTCTTGGTCCAAGATTTTATTCATTACGAAGGCTTTTCCGTTTTTCTTTATGACGTCGCCTTCGATGTTTCCTGTCAAGATATCGCTCTTAATTTCTAATTCGAGTCCAAAAGCGTAGTCAGCTTTCAGACGAGAAGCAAGATTTTCGACAACCATTTGGGGAAGCCCTGAGCTTATGAGGGCAGTTCTTAACCCTCTTTTCCTTAGTTCTACAAAAACTGCTTCTGTGTGCGGGAGTAAAGGTATTTTTTTGAATGTATTTAGCAGTTCTTCTACTGTGGAATCTCGAAATAGTTTAAACATAGTTTTTAGCGCTGATTTTAGAGAGAGTAAGCCTATCTCGTAGAGGAAACCAATGAAAAGGAGCTTAATGAACTGCAAGAAACTCAGGTTTCGCCCTAGTTCGAAGACTAAATAGCGATTTTTAGGTAGCAATACTCCTTCAACGTCGAAGATTACGAGTTTTCTTGAAGCCATTTGAGTCATGCCTGTCTATCTCTATTTTCTTTGTATTAGCAATTTCGTGGTTGGTAAAGTTTTAATGTTTGGACGAAGCTATGAAGTTTGGGTGGCGGGCCTTAGGTGGGGGGCTAGGGGTCTCCTGAAAGGCTTTGCCTTGACCGTAAATCCTCTATATGACGGACTGAGAGCTGAGGCTGAGGTGTCAAAGAGCGTTGGGCTCCGCTTATCCTTGCAGTGAATATCCGTCCCTTGGGGCTGGCGGTCATGGAGCTGTCTCTGTAGGGAGGCGGTTTCTGTGCCTACTAGGTGAATCTGGCCAGGCCCGGGAGGGAGCAACCTAAGTCTAGACGTTCAGCGCTCAAGGGGGTGCGGATACGAGACAATGGTAAGCTGTGGGCTTGACGAAAACTGGGCTTCGAACCTCAGTGACCCGCCGCTCAAAATTCACAGTTTCTCAGCGTTTATGCGACTTCAAGTTGAGCAGCATTTTGCACGGTTGACACATCTCGTTTACGGTTGGTTCACCGCAGATTCTGCAATTTCTCAGTCTTTCTGTTTTTACTGCATTTTCTATGGAGGACCCTAGCCTCTCTGCTGAGCGATAAACCGTATATTTTATTCCTGAATGTTTTTCTTCCATTCTATTCAACATAGTACGAATGTCGTTTCTTAACGCTGCAGGAGCATAGGGACATGGTATGTTTTGAAACTCAAATTTTCGCAAATAAGCATACAGTGTTGTTTCCTTTTCAAGGACTTCGCAGAAAGGTTTAATGCGGCACACGAAATGCGAATGCGTAGCAGACGAAACTGGTCTAGCTCTAGCTATCCTCAATGGATCACCATGCAAAATGTTCAAGAGTACAGTTTGTGCCTCGTCGTCGAGGTTATGCGCGGTTGCAAGCTTTGTTGCTCCACACCTTCGAGCTACAGAATTAAGTGCACGCCGCCGAAAGACGCCGCAGTAAGCACAAGGCGTCAAACCTCCACCATTCTTTTCCTTATCATGTAATCTCTCAACCAACTCGTCGAGTTTATATCCAAACAATTCTTTGAACGAAACAATGACATGCTCAACACCCAGCTTTTTACAGCCTTCCTCGGCAATCTTTAATGCTTCATCCCTATAACCGCGGATACCTTCATCAACAGTAACAGCGATTAACTCAGCTTGAGGGAACGACCTTTCAAGTCTGGTCAAAATGTGAAGAAGCGACATACTATCTTTACCGCCTGAGACTCCAACAGCTATCCTATCGTCGAAGCGAAGCATATCGTACTTGGCTATGGCTGCTCTAACTTTGTTCTCTATAGAACGGCAAAAACAACTACTGCATAGTTTTTCGCCCGAGTAAGGGCGCATGTAAATTGCGTCTCTACGTTTACACATCGTACATGTTAAGGACATTGTTTTATCGCACGGGTTTTGGTTTAGTTTATTAAAAATTAACGCTCTAGTATAGGTTTCTATAGAAGGTCCGAATCTCATGACTAAGCCAATCAGACACGCTGAACGCCTAGAAATCCACTACAATAAACAGCGATGGCAACAATTGAAGATACTACGTTCGAAAGCAATTAATCTAATGGAGATTTTGGAAAAGGCAAATCTAACCACAATCACTCACGGCAGCGTTGCGAGAGGAGATGTAACAGCTAAAAGCGACGTAGATATTTTCATACTCAACCTCCCCTCTTCTTTCAGAATCGAAATAACTCTCGAAAGAGCAGACATTCAGATAAACAGGCGATTAATTATACAAGCTACACCCTACTACGCGGTCAAAGGATACATCGAAATCGACAGACAACAGGCGGTTTCCTTTCCTCTCGTAAAAATGCGTCGAGTGGAAAGAGACTTTTACCGTTTTGGAGGAGAAATCACTCTTGCAATGCTAAGGGAAGACAGAAGAGTGGCGGGGGTTGACAAGAGACTCATGCGTATAGAGCCGACAGACAAGGGACACATTGAAAGCGGTATAGTCAGTCGAGAAGAGGAAACAGCCAAACTGTTAGGAATTTCTCTAGAGACCGTGTTGGACCGTGTGCATGCGCTTCTACGAAGAGATAAAATAGGCAGAACAGGCGTGTTTATCGAAAGAGAATTGGCGCCAGACGAAACTTTCGAGCAAACCCTAAAAAAGCTTGCCGATACAAAACCAGAAGTGCGACGGCGCTTGAAATTTTATGAAAAATAAAGTGTGTTCAGTTTAGCTAACAGGAAAGCGTAAAAGTGCCGCAACTCCTCCAAGAGCCAACAGTTTCTGACCAGCTTCATGTTCAACACTTATTACGATAATTTTTCCGCCTTTTTCTTCAGCGTCTCTCATCAACTTCTCTAAAACCAGTCGTTTTTCATCTGAAGCGTCTCTTATGGTAAAGTCTGCCACGAGAAGGGTTTCAACAGCTCCAAACGTGCCCGCTTTCTCTACTTGCTCCAAGCCGTATGTTACATCACCTTTCTCTTTTCCAAGCCTTGCAAGCACTTCTTCAACAACTTTAGCTTCTTCTGCAATGCGCACATGCTTCAATGCTTTGTCTAACACGCCGGAGCGTAGAGCCTCCTTAATACCTGCTACTCCACTGCTGTTGACACCTTTTACATCTACCACTGCTTGAGCAATGTCTGGCGCCTCGTTTTTCACGTATCTAACGAATTGGTTTTTGACGAAGCCTACTCCAATTATCACGATTGAACAATGAATACTTTGCCAAAGTGTTCTCAAGGCGTTCAATGTTTTTCTAAAATAGTTTCGTAAAGCGTTTGCTCTCTTCTCTGCTTCTAACTTACCTGGAAGGCTAGCTTTGCTTTCAACTCGTACATCTATTCCATATTGCCTGATCATTGCGATACAGTACTCTTCGCTATCAATCGAAACAACAACGATAGGTGGTGCTTGGAAACGTCTAGCTCTTTCAAGACGGTCAATTTGATGCTTCAGCCACTTGTCCTTTACTATCGTTATCGGCTTGTTCACCGCTATGTTCAATGTGTGGTGTGCGCCTCGTCCAGCGATATCTTCCGGTGCTTCGTGTATTTTGCCGTGCACTCGAAGTCTGTCTAAACTACGGTCCCAAAAAACGTCTTCAACTCTTATGCTAAGGAAAACCGAAACACGTTTGCCTTTTTGAGGTCTTGCATACTCTCCGTCAACCTTCACTTCTCGAGTTGTTCGGGCATACACCAAGTCGCCCATGTAAATGATGTTGTATAAATGCCACAAGTCGTCCAACGTTTTAGGCACTACTTTAACGATGCCTTTCTTGAAGTTCTTCCCTAAAATTTTCAAAATCGCACACCGCCTGCGTCACCTAATAGAAACATCGAGGTATTAAAAAGTTAAAATCCACAGCAGCAATCCTATTTCTTGGGGCGATCACTATTTGAAGGTTACCTTCTAGCTTTTAGACAGCAACTGCGAGATCGAAGGCGATATATCGGAGCTTTGGATATGGAGTGTAGACACTGTTGGAAACCGCGTCTTGATAATTGACAGGACTTCAAAATCTACTTTATTGAAAGAAAATACAAGCCCGGAGAAAGTTGAGGAGAAGCAGGAAACGTTAACTGAGTTTTTGGGCAGCTAACCTTGAATATCAGCGAAAGTGATAAGATGCACATTTAAGGGGTGCGTAACAACATCTGAAACACGTGCAGCCACTAAGTATTTGACTTTCTTCTTACTGGCGACATCTACTAAACGTTGTGTTATAACGCCGTCGAAAACCACAGTATCTATGTCTTCTATTTGCTGAAGCTTTTCTGCAAGTTCACTCACTGGCAAGCGCTCCATTTTTTCCATCTTTTCATTAAGCAATACCGCTTCCAAGCTGCTCTCTAACTCCTTTGCAACCTTGACAATTTGCTTTGGAACGAGCACCCTGCGTCTTTCCTTCCTCCTTTTCAGTCGCTCCATAGGAACCTTTTTGTCAAGCGCTGTCATGAGTTCTTTGCAGTTTAGCTCTTCAACTTCCATTCCTGAAGGAGCCCGTGTAACATACTTTGTGTTAGTTACTTGTATCAATTCTTTAAGTATCAAGTCTCCTCCACGGTCGCCGTCTAGAAACGCCGTTGCTTCCTTTTCTTTACATAGTTTGATTATCGTTCCTGGAATTCTAGCCCCTTCAAGGGCAATAACGTTCAGTATTCCACATCTCAAGAGATTGAGAACGTCAGCTCTGCCTTCAACAACAATTATCTCTTTTGCGCTTTCGATTTCAGGTCCGGCAGTGAGTTTTTCTTTGCCATATTTTTCAACTTTTGCCGTTCGTAGCGTTTCTGAGACTTCGCGAAAAATTTCGTCTGTGCTTGGCATAGATTCGATGTTCCATTGGTGAAGAATCTCTTTTGCGCGGCCTATGATGAGTTTGCGTCTTGCATCACGTATGTCTTCAACTTTTTCCAGAGTGATTTTGGAGTTGCATGGCCCTACACGGTTGATGCTTTCTATGCTTGCAGCTAGTATGGCTGTGGAAACGCGGTTTAGGCTTGTTGGTATGATGATTATTCCAGATGTTTTATCCTGTTTTGATTGTAGGTTGATTTCGATCCTTCCAATTCTGCCGGATTTTTGCAGTTCCCGCAAATCTAATTCTGGCCCAAACAAGCCTTCTGTTTGACCGAAAACTGCTCCAATAACATCTGATTTTTCTACAACGCCCTCGATCTCAAATTTTGCACGGATTACATACTTTACTGTAACGCTTTGTGATGGTCCCATTAACGTCACCTCCAAGTGATAATGTAAGGAGTCTCACCAAATGTGAATTGTAACCGAATACTCGGTTACAGTTTTCTCTCTATTATAGTTTGCGAATTTCCAATCTTTTTTCTTAAAGTCTGCAGGTACGGTAGCAGGCCTTCTATGTCTTTGATATTATGACTTACCAGATTGCGGAGTTCTTGCCAGAAGAACACGTTTGGCTTTACTTTGGTTTGTTCAAGGTACAGTGTTAAACGTTTTGTCCATTCCTTGCCGCGCCTGTCAAAATCCATTAACAATACTACTTCTTCTATGTCTAGTTTTTCTATTTCTGTTACTAAGGCGAGGAAAGAATTTCTTGTCTTTGCTGCAATTATGTTTCCACAAAACGCAAGTTTGCGAAGGACATCGATGTCATTTTGGCCTTCAACAATTATAGGTATGCCCTTGGCTGATTGAAGGGCCAACCTTTCCAAGAGCTCTTCGATTCTCTCTACTTTTTCCTTTAAGCGAGTTGACAATGTTGTTTTACCTTGTTACTTCGATTTTCTTCATCTTCTCCAGTTTTTCTGGATGCTTTTTGAAGTGAGTTCGAACGGGTTCTAATATTTGTATTACGGCTTCTGCGACTGCGTTTTTTAGGTCCAAGGGATGAATTTTTCCTTCTCTATATGCTTTTTCGAGTTCAACGTAGTTGGTAAAGATTTCGGTACAGCCATATTCAGGTGGACGTGTTATTGTTAACTCATTAGCATTGCTAAACACGGCGAGCTGCGCCGCTTCTAACACTGGATTGCCACTTACTTGTTTTGGCGGGCAATACGCATCCTTTAACTTGGCTTTGATGTCTTCTGGCGAGTCGTGTACGAAGATACATGTGCTCGGTAGACTCTTGGACATTTTTGAGACAATCTTCAAGTTTAACGCTACATCATCGTCAAGCTGCCTATCGCTTTCAGCGGGTCCTTTGAGTCCCAGAAGTAATGGAGTATGAATACACGATGGTTTTTGCCAGCCTAATTTTTCTGCTGCGTCGCGGGCGAGCATGTGGGCTTTGCGTTGTTCCATGCCTGCACACGCTACATCAAGCTGCATGTGGAATATGTCTGCGGCTTGCATACATGGGTAGAACAGCCAAGCGGTCTCAACATCGGAAAGGTTCATCTCCCTGCCCATGATAGGAAGTGCTCTCCATATGCGTTGAACCGAGGCTTTTTTTCCTATTTTTACAACTTTTTCCCAGTATTCGATATCTTTAGCGAGGTCCGTCGCCCACAAGTATTCAACATCTTTTATGCCTAGTGCGGTGAAGCATTCTTTGAAGTATTCTCCGCACAAGTGTATGTTTTTCATCTCGCCGCCGAGCTTATTGTTGATCCATGAGTGCCAATCTGCAAGGAAAATGACGAAGTGGAAGCCTGCTTCAACCATGTCTTTAATTTTTGAGCCGCATACCAGACCTAACCCTATGTGCATTAGCCCGCTGGACTCGAAACCCCAGTAGGCGCGAGGTTTAGTTTTTGTTTCAAGCAAGGAGCGCAGCTCATCGGAGGTTATTATTTCCACAGTGTTACGTGTAGCAAGAACGAGTTTTTCTTCGATGTCCAACATTGTAGCCCCCTGAATATTCCTTCCTTACATTCTTTGATTAAAGACTTAAAAGTTCTCTTTATCGCGGGTGACATGTGTTCCACGTCAACTAACACTTAACTTCATTGATGGAGTCTCACGCTCTTCTATGTTAAGCTCTCTCTAGCGTGGGAGGTTAATCACCCGCGCCCACCGTGTCCCGTGTTTGGGTAAGCTCTTCGTCACAAGCCAGCTATTACACAAGCTTCTGTCAAGTCCGTCTGCACGAGCCCTCAAAGGGAGAGTTTCAGTGGGATTGTGCTCATGTCATCGCTAGGATAATAAACAGAAAACGTAGAGAAAAAGGTTTTCTAGTCTATCAATGTCTCCAAGTCTATTTCAAAGGCTGCGGTAGGATTTTCTAGCTCGAAATTGTTTAGGACTTCTGGATGCACTTCGCCAACCATTCCTATCTGCTTGTTCTTGAAACTGATCGTTGCGGCTCTTCCATCGATAAAGCTTGAATGCTTTGTTTCTCTTATTTTCCAACAGTTTAAGCCCATGTTTGCCATCAACGCTTCTACAGCAGATTTTATTTCGGTAAAATTTGCGGTTGCATGGGATGATACTGCAGCTAGGTGCAGTCGTCTTTCGCATCGTGTCTCTTGCTTGCTATTTAGTCGCACTACATCTGAGACTTCGAAGAGTTTTTGGGGAAAACTTTCATGTTTGTTGTCCGCGAGGTTTTTCATTAAGCTAGGCAGCAAATCTTGCCGCATCATTGTGAATTCAGTTGAGACAGGGTTGGCAAGCTTGACAGATTTCTCGGCTTTTCTACGCATCTTTTTATAGTGTAAGTTTTCGTTTGTGATGGTAAAATTCATGGCTTCTGTGAAGCCCAAGCCTATCATGATTTGCCTTGCCATGTTTGCGGTTTTGAAGGCGGGGTGCTGTTTTCCGATGGTGACTGAGGATGGAAAAGTGGGTTTAAACTTGTAGTAGCCATAGCCAATCGCCACCTCTTCCACCAAGTCTACTTCATGAAGAACATCGATACGATAAGCTGGAATCATCACTTCAACGACGCCTTTCCGAAGTTTCTTAGCTCCTAGCCTACACTTCTTTAAACAATCAACGATTTTTGATTCTGAAAGCCTAAGACCCAACAACTCGTTAGCATATGCTGTTCGAAGCTTCATCTTCTGCGGGCTTAAATCAGGTGAGAACAGCGTATGGTCTGTATATTTTACTTTTACGTTCTCGATGGTGCCTCCCATATCTGAGAGAGCTGTGGACAGAACATTTAGGCTCTTTTCAACTGCAGCATAATCTGTTCCTGTTACGTCGATGAACAAGTTTTCAGTCTGTTTGTCGATTCTTGTTAATTCGCCGTTTATTATCGGTGGCATAGAAAGCACCTTACTATCTTTATCAATTAACAAAGGATATTTCGGTGCCCAGTCAATCAACTGTCTGTACGCTTCTCCTTTTTCGTGGTTTTCTAGAATTTCTTTTGGACTCATCTCTTCAGTCTTGTCCAACGGAACAAATTTCACGCTGTTCGGCTCAACCGCTGTATAGGTGAAAGGCGGGTTGATTACGTCTAAGTTGTGCACGCCTATGGAAGCTTTTTTGCGGTCTCTACCCACGCCCCAGTGTAAGTCCTCCTGCATTTCCATCAAGTCAATAACGTCTTCTTCGTCAAGCTTCACGTCACGCACAATCGCTGCTAGCATGAAAGGTCTAACCTCAGAGATTGCTTCGTCGATGTTGAGCACTGTTCTGCCGCTTTTCACGTTGTATTTTGGTAACCCAATTTCCCAGCCTCTCAACCCGTTGAAAGCCCTAGCTATTCCAGAGTAGCTGCAAAAGTCGATACGGTTGGGGTTGAACTCCACTTTTACATTGTCCTCTCCGACTTCTTCTATGTCGAAGCCTAGCCAAGGCAGCCATTTGGCCATTTCTGCAAGAGTGAGTTTTCGCCCCACAAACTCGGAGAACCTTTCCCTGTCTAAAGTGATTACCGGCATAACGGTGTCCTCCTAATCCATCCTAGGTGGTTGCCATACAGTAGCCGTATGTCATCAAGCCCGAGTTCCAACATGGCTATACGTTCCAGCCCTCCTCCCCAAGCTAAAACAGGGTATTTTATACCCATCGGAGCTAAAACTTCAGGTCTAAACATGCCCATACCGCAAAGCTCCATCCAATGCTTAAGTTTCGGAACATAAACCATTGCTTGCGCTGAAGGCTCTGTATAGGGAAAATAGCATGGCCAGAACTCTACTTTTTTCAATCCAAAACTGCTATAGAAAATCTTTAAAGTACCCATCAAGTCGCGCAACGATACTCCTTTGTCTACCACAATGCCTTCTATTTGGTAAAATTCTGCCGTGTGCTTGTATGTAAGTTGTTCGTTTCGATAAACTCGGTCAACTGAAAAGACCTTAATAGGCGGCTTCTTATGCTTTGAAAGGTATTTGATAGTTTCAGATGTTGTATGAGTACGTAACACTAACCTCTTAGCCTCTTCTGGGTTCCACCTATATCCCCATCCACTCGACCCTGTTATCCAACCATCTTCATGCGTTTTCGCAACAGCGTCCACAACGATTTTCTTAGGTAATTTCCCAGCTTTAGGGACGGAAAGGTAAAACGTGTCTTGCATCTCTCTTGCTGGATGATCTTGAGGTTGAAATAACGCATCGAAGTTCCAAAAAGCTGTTTCAACTAGTGGCCCACGGATTTCGGTGAACCCCATTTCCAGAAAAATCCCTCTTGCACGTTCGATGATTTGCTGCAAGGGATGAACCTTGCCTGGATATACAGGTGGACCATGTGCAGTCACATTGAATTTTCTTAGTTTTGTCTCTCTCCATTTTCCCGTCACGATAAGTTCAGTGGTAAGTTGGCTTACTTCTTCAATGATCTTGACTCCTTTTTTAAGGAGCTTTCGACCTTTTGTGGTTAGATCCAGTATTCGATAAGTTTTTTCTTCAGTCTGTACAAGCTTGCGTTTCCGTAAAGTTGCTATTGCTTCTTGTTTTTCTTTATTTAATTCTTCAGTTATAATAGCGTCATTTTCTGCTAAAAGTGCTAGAATCTCTTCGTCCTTTCCTTTTTTTGGCTTTTTCAAAGCCTTCAAGGTTCGTTCTTTTTGTTCTATTGTTGCCCATTCTTTTCGACGTAGCCAGCCTAGAGCTATGGATACAAATTTATCTTCTAGTTTTGCGTCTTCAACAACCTTGTCAATCTTTGCTTTGCCGCTTAACTTAATTAGCGAATTAATCAGTTGACGTTCTGGCAATCCTTTCTTTGCGTGCAGTTTTCCTTCTTTGCTTAAGGTCACGATTGTTTGTACTTGTTCGTGAAGTTGGACAAACTTTTCTTCTGATAGTTTTAATGTTGCTCGCATGACAGCAGCGTGAGCGAGACCGCTGGCTTTTATGATTTGATTTACGTTGGCTTTACCGCCTAGATTGCCGAGAGCGAGGAGCGTTTTCTGTTCGTTTTCGCGAAGTCTAACCACAGGTGGTTCCCCCAGTTTCTTTTGGGTTTCTACTGTAGTTTAGTGGCGTTCGAATAAAAAGTCTCCACGTGGTTTGGTTGTTTTTAGGATGTTTTAGTCTGATTGGGGATAGAGTTCTGTTGCTGGTTACGTAAATTGGTAGGGCATCCCTTCGCACCGTCATAGCATTATGCGGTGGTTTATTTATGTTTTATTATGTGATTACTGTGCCGATTTTTTGGCCTTCTATGGCTTGTTGGATATTTTTGGGGGTGTAGCCGTTTACTATGATGGTTTTGATGTTGGTTTTCTGTAGGATTTTGATGGCCACTGGGTCAAGAATTTGGTGTATCCCTGCTTTGTGGCAGTTTTGTTCGAAGAGTTGTGTTAGGTCGTGATATGTTATTGTATCTAGTTTTTCCGCGTCTTCATATTTTCTCGGGTCTTTGTTGTAGATGCCATCCTGATCCGTGGCTTTCACAAGAAGTTGCGCTTTTATTTTTTGGGCGATGAGAGCGGCAACTGTATCTGTTGTCATTCCTGGTTTCAATCCACCCATAACCACAATTTTATCTTTCTCTAAGGCTTTGACAACTTCGCTTATTGAGGTAGGTATATTCCTTGTTCCGTTCTTATTTAGTTTCAACGTGACAAGTAGGGCGTAAAGACGTGAGACCTTTATGGCAAGCCAGTCTTGTGCCTCTTCGCTTAGTCCCAGTTGATTGGCTGTCTTTATAAATTCCCGCGCTAGAGCACCACCGCCGACTACAGTTATGATTTTGTAGCTTTTTTTTCTGAGTTGTTTGAGAAGTTTTATGTATTGATTTATGAGTTTCGGGTTTGTTGGGGAGGCGATGACTGAGCCACCGATACGTATTACTATAAACATGTTTTGTGGATGCTCCTACGTTGGCTATTTAAGGAGTATTTGGGGTAATAAAGCTAATGAGAAGGCAGTGGGGTTAACCCAGTTGATGTGATGAGCTTTGGAAGAGCTTAGAGTGGTATTTTTAGGGACAGGTGGTGGTCGGTTTGTGACTATTACACAGAAACGGCGGACTGCAGGAATCCGATTGTTGAGTGATGGATTCAATGTGCATTTAGATCCTGGGCCTGGGGGGCTTGTATATTCTTGGAAATTGGGGTTGGACCCACAGAAGATCGATGGGATTTTGGTTTCGCATGCTCATCCTGATCATTATAATGATGCTGAGGTTTTGGTTGAGGCGATGACTAGAGGGACTATTAGGCGGCGGGGTGTTTTGGCGGCGGCGAGAAGTGTGCTTAGAGGCGGTGAAACAGCTGAAGTGGCGATTTCAAAGTATCATCAAAGTTTGCCCGAGCGAGTCGTGGAGGTTGTGGCTGGGGAGGACTTTGAGGTTGGAGGTGTGAGGGTGGTGGGGGCTGAGGCGAGACATTCGGATGTGGATGCAGTTGGGTTTCGTTTTGAGACTGATGTGGGTAGCATTGGGTATACAAGTGACACTGAGTTCTTTGAGGGAATTGAGCGATATTATAAGGGTGTGCGAATATTGATTTTGTGTGTTTTGCGGCCAAGTGAGGAGCCGTGGCAGGGTCACATGACTACTGATGATGCGATGAAGATCGTGAGTGCTGTTAAGCCAGAGTTTGTGGTGTTGACGCATTTTGGGATGAAGATGATTTTTCGGGGTCCTGTTGGAGAGGCAAAGCGTGTGGTGAAAGGAACAGGTGTAGAGACGGTAGCGGCGAGGGATGGGATGGAGTTATTGGTGAATGATGAAATCGTAGTGGGAAATGTTGGTGGTGAGAAGCGGCGACGAGTCGGGTTAGACACGTTTTTTAGAAGTTAGCGCGTAGCTCTTAGATTAGATTGTATATTATGGGCTCTAAATAGGCTTTTAATAGCTCTGTCAATGGGGGCTTAAAGAGAGGGAATTGTAGCTGGCTTTTCATTTATGTAGATCATACATTGTTCTTTTGCTGTTGGTGTTTTTCAAAGTATTTAACCCTAAAACAAAGCAAGTTTGAGTACTGAAATTAAAGAAAAGTTTTATATGGATGGATTATCCAACCAATTCCTATGGAATCATCAACGACTCGCCGCGTTGCACTGTTCACCCTTCTGACTGCCTTATGTATTAGTTTACAATTAACCCCTCGTCCTCCAAACGTTGAATTTACCTCTTTACTTGTCTTCTTTGCAGGTGCCTTTTTCGGCGCTTTTTTAGGCAGTGCGCTTGGTGCAACTGTAATGTTCATCAACGGGTTTTTGTCGCCTTGGGGATTTGCCGGGTTGATGTTGCCTTTTCAAATGGCTGGAATGATTATCATTGGTATTGTAGGCGGGTTGTATGGACGCACAAAAAAAGGCATATACACCCCAAGTTCTTGTGGTGAGGCGGCCATTTTAGGTGCTTTTCTTACAGTTATTTATGACCTAATTACCAATTTCGGCGTTGCTATGTCTTTTATGCTACTTGGAATACCTATTCTACCTGCTTTTGTCAGTGCAATTGTCTCTGGTGCTCCTTTTCTGTTAATCCATGTTGTGTCAAACTTCTTTGTTTTTTTGGTAGCTTTCTTTCCGTTGACAAGAGCTTTACAGGAATTCTTCGGAGGTGAAAAAGTTTGGAGAAAAAACTCTTTACCTATGTAATTCTCGGTGTGCTCGTCTGGGCAATTTTAGGAACTTTCATTGCAAGCTACTATTTCGTTCAATTCGAAATCTATCATAGAGAATACAACAATCTAGCCGACCAATTCAACAGTATCTCCTTCAAAGCTAACATTCTTTTAAATTATGGCAATGGAACAAGAGTTTGGCATAACAATACTGTGCTTCCATTAGGTTCGACCGCATTTAACGCAACTTGTTCGATAGCTGATGTAGACCACAAAGACTACGGAGGAGACTTGGGAATACTAGTGACATCAATAAATGGTGTGGCTAACGATGGTCCGTACGGATGGTTTTACTGGTACTGGGATTCCGGAAACTTAGAATGGACAAGTCTACAATACTCGTCCGCGAAGCACATACTCCATGAAGGAGACACGATTGCCATAACTTACGATAGCTGGCCGCCACAACCACCCACCTAGACTGACGCATGCGACATTTTGACAGTGTCGTAGCCCAACTCAAAAGCTCTCATATTTATTTCTAAATATTTGACTGGCACTAATTCACGCAAAGCCTCTTTTAAAATCTCAATTTTCAACGGAAGTTTTCCAGTAGCCGCTAACGCCCCTATCATCACTATGTTTTGAGTTATTACGTCGCCAGCTTTTTCTGCCAAGGTTGCAGCATTAACTGATATAATGATTCAAGTGAAGCTTCGAAGTTGCTCAAGAAGCTCTTCTACAGGTGGATTATGCACTCTTGAGAAGTCTTATGTAACAATTCTCGACAATTTATCAAAATTGCGTTAGGGCACGGTTTTCTATCATTTTTCGATACATGTAATTTTCAATTCATGCATGCAGTCGACTAACCTGTCTATGTCCTTTCTCTGTCCTTTAATTCTGAATTTCGTGCACAGATCTTTCACAAGCAGAGTTTCAATTACTTCGGCACCGGTCTCTCCAAATATTTCTTTAATAGCCTTAGCGAAAGTTTGCGGCTTTGTGGGAATATCTTCAAGTTTCAGCAGATACCCTTCCCTTAGATGGTAGTAAACCGCCTTGGCTGTATTTTCTCCAAAAATATTTTTCATGCTTTCGTCCAAAGCGGATAGCAATGTTCTGTAAAATCTGTCTCTTCTAGCTGCCAAACTCTCACCTTCGATAAGACACACAACTTAAAATGTAATTACACGTCATAGGCAATATTTAACTTTTCGTCTGCTTTCATAATAGCTTCATACGAAAATTAAAAAATGGAGGAGGTGACTATTTATGAAATGGAAAATTTTGCTTTTTGTCTTCTTACTCGCCGCAGCCGCCGTAAGCATAGCAGCAACATCCATCAGTACCGTCTGTTCAAACAGCATGAACTCCTTCGACCTCAGCAATCTGTTGTTAGACGGAGGTTTTACGCCGACAGGTGGCGGAGACGCACTTCCTGGTGGTGGAATTCCAACATAACTTAAAAAAGCATCTGTTGCTAAGTAATACAAACTGGTGCGGTGAGAATGCGAAAAAACTTGGACTTCTTCGATTTGAAGATCTTGGAAGGCTTAGGAACCTACGGACCGCGAAATATAACAGCAG
>JAOZHR010000002.1 GCA_026014805.1 Candidatus Bathyarchaeota archaeon
GGTCTCATGCTGGGGAATTATAGGGAAATTTTCAAGACGTTAAGAGTCAGATTAGACTTGGGCTATTTGAGTGAAATTAAAAGCTTCATGAAGCGTACTCGAGGAGAGCTTTCGTTTCTGATACGGGCTTTCTTTTTTGTTTTTCTCGGACTCATCTATGGAGTCGGTAGAGGCGAATTTCCCATTTGGCTTGGTATTCTTATAGCCGTCTTGATTGTTGCAGTGAATTTAGTGTTTCGTCACGTCGCTACTACTGTTGCAACGTGGAGAAGCGATATGTTTCAGTATCGCCGTTTCATGACTTTTATGTGCGGGATAGGATTGGCGAACGCCACCCTAAGTATTCTGCTTTACAGAGAGTTGAGCCCAACTTTGTCTTATGCCTATCTTTACCCTGTCATAGCCACAAACGTCATCATAGTGACAAATATAATTACTTCAATCGCACCATTTTTAATCAAACTCCGCAAATAAACAAGCTGTGGCGATTATGAGTAAGGCAAATGCTTTCGTTAGGTTGATTCGACCTGTCAACTGTGTAATGATGGGTTTTGCAGTGATTGTTGGCGTTGCTCTAGCCGAAAAAGAAGTTCTCTCCCAACAGCCCCATAGCTTGTTGCTTGGCTTTGTAACTGGCTTTTTATTGACTGGTGCAGCCATGGCGATAAATGATTATTATGACAGGAAAATCGATGCAGTTAATGAACCTGAACGACCGATTCCAAGTGGTGCAGTCAGCCCGAACGGGGCTTTAGTGTTTGCTTCATTTTTAACGTTTATTGGTCTTACAGCAGCTTTGTTAACAGGGCTATCTCCGAATTGGCAATGCTTTGCCATAGCTTTTGTTTCTTGGGTTATTGTTATTATATACGTGACAAAAGGGAAAAGCACTGGTTTCCCTGGAAACTTGCTGGTCAGCGCTTGCGTTGCAGTACCCTTTGTGTATGGAGGCTTTGTGGTTGGAAAGGGCTTCTTGATGACGACTGGTCTTTTTGTTGCTATGGTTTTTCTTTCAAACACGGGGCGTGAAATTACGAAGGGAATCGTAGATGTTCAGGGCGACAAAGAGGCGAACATAAGAACGATTGCGGTGTTGTATGGAGATCGAAAGGCAGCGGCTATCGCTGCTATGTTCTATCTCTCCGCCGTCTCCATAACTCCTTTGCCATGGATTTTAGGAATTGTTTCTTTCTGGTTTCTCCCGTTTATATTCTGGACAGACATGGGACTAATTTTAACATCTATTCTACTTCTCTCGAATCCCTCAAGAGAAAACGCCAGGAGAATTAAGAATCGAAACCTATTTTGGTTCTTAAGCGGATTGCTGGCGTTTATCGCTGGAAGTCCAGGTTGAAGAATGCCAAGACTGTAAATATTTAGGTTAGAACTATGAAAGAGGAGAGGGATAACCATGTCCTTCACACCAATCCAAAACGTCCTTGCGGGCAAGCACGAGAGCGAACAAGTTAGCATTCGAGGGTGGGTCTACAGAAAAC
This sequence comes from Candidatus Bathyarchaeota archaeon, assembly GCA_026014805.1. NCBI lineage: Archaea > Thermoproteati > Candidatus Bathyarchaeota > Candidatus Bathyarchaeota archaeon. The sequence goes on from JAOZHR010000002.1 coordinate 1,497, forward strand.
GAGAAAGCAAAAAAACCATCTTTCTACTAATACGCGACGCAACTGGAATAATACAGTCCACTGTCAAGGAGGGAACGCAAGCTTGGAATGAGGCAGAAAAAATAACTATCGAATCCTCCACCACGCTCAGCGGAACAGTAAAAAAAGACAAGCGGGCACCCGGCGGATACGAGATCTCTACAAATGAAATAACAATTATTGGTTTGGCTGAAACATTCCCAATTGCTAAGGATCAGAGCGAAGAGTTTCTCCGAGACGTTAGGCATCTGTGGCTACGCAGCAGAAAAATGAATCTTATCATGAGAGTAAGAAGCGAAGTCTTGTGGCTTACGCACAAGTTCTTCAGAGAGAAAGGCTTCATAGAAATCTCCCCGCCCATGTTCATAACCAGCGCATGCGAAGGCGGCGCCACTCTATTTGAAACAAAATACTTCGACCGAAACCTATTCTTGACACAGAGTGCCCAGCTGTATTCGGAGATTCTTATCCACTCCTTAGAGAAGGTTTACACATGTGCACCCTCTTTTAGAGCAGAGAAAAGCAGAACAATTCGTCATCTTTGCGAATACTGGCATGTAGAACCAGAGTGGGCATTTGCTGACATGGATGATGTCATGCGGATTGAAGAAGAACTCGTAAGCTACATCTGCCGAAAAGTGGCAAAACATTGCAAGCGAGAGCTGCAAGAGCTGGGGGTTGACCCGAAAAAACTATTGAAGATCAAGCCGCCTTTCCCAAGAATAACCTATAAAGAGGCAATTGAAAAACTGCGAAAAAAAGGTTTAGACATAAAGTGGGGTGAAGACCTGGGCTATGATGAAGAGAAGGCGTTGGCTGAAGATTTTAAGGGCCCCTTCTTCGTCCATGACTATCCAAAGAAGATAAAGGCGTTTTACTGCAAAACTTACAGAGACAAGCCGGAAATAGCTATGTCTGTGGACATGCTGGTGCCTAGAATAGGGGAGTTGACAACGGGTGGTGCCAGAGAAGATGACAAGGACGAGTTGATTAGAAGGGTTAAGGAGCTAGGCTTGCAAGTGGAAGATTACGACTGGTACATTGATATGCGAAGATATGGCACAGTTCCCCATGCAGGATTTGGATTAGGTGTAGAACGACTGCTTATGTGGATGCTTGACTTGGACAACATCATAGATACCATTCCATTTCCACGAACCTTGCGGAGAAGCTATCCCTAGCTGGCATGCGCATGCTAGAATTAGCAAATCTGTTTCAACTTTGTTTTTAAGCAGCCTATCTTCACTCTTAGTTTGAGTGCTTGAATGTGAAACGTCGATTCGGCAAAGCAAAGAAGCATGTCGTGGGTAAAGCTAATCCTTGGATATTAGATGTTCTTGATGACCAAAGCCTCAATGAGCTTAATAACAATAGAGATGTGTGGACCACAAGGCAGACCGATGCTAGTTTGTGCGTAGCATGCAAGGGCTCACGAATGTTGTGTGGCAAAACTCGTTGCCCAGTCATGGTTCGCGTAAATTCTTTCATTCGAGCGATGCCGCTTATCAAAAGTTTGGACATCGATGGATCTTCGCCACCCAGCGTTTTTGTAGGGCGCGTTGGATATCCCTACGTTTATGCAGGTCCCATGGTGCCACCAATTCACGAAGACACAAGCCTCTATGATTCGCCAGAGTTATGGTTTGGCAAAACAATTGACGAAATAGTTAGCTTCCGCTCCATGCTCATCCGGGGAAAATACCGAGTTCACGTTCGTCGCATTAAAGAAGCAGGCAAAATTATGGATCTGACTCGCGAGTTAGCTTTAGCCTCTGCAGCAACTGATGTAGAACTGGCTTTGAAAAAGCGACCACGCGGCTTTCTAGTATTAAACGACGACGTTCAGCCTTTTGGGCCATCCGCGCCAATCAGAGATTTGCGAGTGGATTCAGCACGTTGGGATCACCATGTTGAAAAGGCATATTATGACACGGATTTAAAAGCCAAACCAGCTGTTTTAGAGCTCTACGACAAGAATGTGATGGTGACAAGGATTCAAAGAGCTTTCAGCGTCGGAGCTTTCGGAGTTGAAAAGCAGAGACGTTTGGTGCCGACACGTTGGAGCATAACAGCAGTTGACAGCATGATCTCCAAAGAGTTAATGAATAAGGTGAAGACATTTCCATTAATTGACGAGTATCATCTCTTCGAGTCTTCTTATTTGGATAACCAGTTTGAAGTTTTGATGATGCCTGATGTTTGGAGCTACGAAGCCATTGAGGCTTGGTATCCGGGCACCGTTTGGAATCCTAGTGGCAAATATGTTGTGATGTATGGGGATTGGGAGGGCTTTGATGGACGAACCACCTATGCGGACATTGGAGGATGTTACTACGCGGCTAGGTTGGCTGTGTGCGAATATTTAATGAAAGAACGTCGTCAGGCAACCGTTATTGTGTTGCGAGAAGCGAGACCTGGCTATATTATGCCTGTGGGCGTGTGGCAGGTGCGGGAGAATGTGCGGAATGCTATGCGACAGCGACCACTGAAGTTTGCCACTTTAGAGCAGGCGCTGCAGAGGATTTCAAGCAGATTCAACATTCCAATACAACGGTGGATCGACAGGAGTAAGCTAATTATGAATGCTAAGATTCAGAGGAAGATAACGCAATACGCTTAGACACTTTCATGTTCTACTCGAGCTTTTTGCCGCACTTGTAACAGAACATGGCATCAGCACGATTCTCTTCTCCGCAATCGGAGCAGACAACTGGTTCTCTGGTGGTTGCTTCCTTAATCTTTTCTTTTGCTGTTTTGAAGGCTTTCTCCATTTCTTTGCCAGCTGTCGAAAATGCTTTCTCTATCTCTTCTCCCATTCTAGAAAAGGCTTCTCTCAACTCTTCCCATGGAGTGGAAATGCCTGCTTCTACGCCCTTTCTAGTTCTCACGCCGCATTTGGGGCAGAAATATGCGTTTTCAGGTAGCTCTTTGCCACAATTTGAGCAAAACACTTTGAATATCACCTAAGTCAAGAATGGAATAGAAGAATTTAAACGTATATCCTATAAGAGTTGCTTTCTAAGTTTCGTTAGTGCTTTTTGGTTTGTATCTTCTTTCCACATTTCGAACAGTATTTCAAGCTTTTTTCCACTTTTGTGCCGCACCGAGGACATACGTTTATTGGAGGAGGCTTCTCTTTTTTCTTCGTCTCCGTTTTTAGAGCCCTTGCATATTGCCACTTCAGAGTAGCGAGGAAAGAGGTTACGCTCGTGCAAATTATGAAAATCGTGAACCCTGGTACGAAGAGTGGTTCAAACATTAATAATCCTAGGACAATTAGGACTATGCCTATGATCAAACCTAATAACGCTATCCTCTTGAAGCGATCTGCCTCGGAGATTTTTTCTTGTAGTTCTTTTTTCTTCTTGCTCAACGTTAACCTGTTCCTCTGTTTTGACACAGTGCGAAATGATTCTCAAATGCGAGTTAGGTTGGAATTGTCAAGGATTCTAAATCTCTTGGGTAATAGGTAATCATTTCTGTGCTGTCTTCAGTGATTAGAACTGTGTCGGAATGTCTAAAGCCGCCATAACCGGGTTCGTAAATGCCTGGCTCGCAACTTACAATCATCCCTGGCTTTAGTACTACTTCGTTTCCAATGTCTAACCATGGCAGTTCATGTCCCTCTAACCCCAAGCCGTGACCAGTATGATGTCTCATCAGTCTACCCAAGCCAGCTTTCTTAAAAACTTTCGATGTCGCTTTGTCTACGCTGCTGCATTTTACGCATGGTCTTAAGGCTTTAAAGGCTGCTTCTTGCGCCTTCAACATGATTTCGAAGTATTTCTGTTGTTTCAAGGTTGGTTCGCCCAGTATCATAGTACGCTCAAGTTCACAGCTGTAGCCGCCTATTTCTGCTCCGGCTCCCGTTACAAGTACGTCGCCGTCTTTCATAGGTCGCTTTGTTGCTATCGAGTGGGGAATAGCAGACATTTCGCCAACCTGCCCTCGAAAGCCTGCGCCCGCTGGGAACCTCCCCCAACGTTGAGGCACATAGTTTGGTCCGAGAGCTTTTTTCATGATCACTGACGCTTCATGGCTGGCAGCTATAGCCACGTCAAAGTCCCATAACCCTGGCATAGTGTATTCTTGCAGCAGTGAATGTGCTAGGTTTGCCCATTTTGCGCTTTCTCGGATGAGTTCGATTTCTTCTTTGGATTTTATCAAGCGCATGCTTTCAATAATGTCTTTAGCAAGGATAAACTTGGCTTTTGGCAGCTTCTCAGTAATTGGAGGCCCACTATATCCCCAAATTCCCGCAGCACCTGCCATGTTGTCAGTGCCTATTCGTTTTCTTGCTAAGCCTATGTCTTTCATGAATTGGACGAAATGGTCAATGGGATGCTTCTTTCCTGGGTAGTCTGGGTAGGTTTTGATGCTTTTTACGAGACGTGTTTTTAATGGAATGTGGTCAGTTTCCAGTAGCGGTCCCATAAAGGTGATTTCGCCGTTCAGTGGAATGACCAGTGCTGCTGGGCGTTCAGTGGCGATGTAGGAATAACCCGTTAAGTAGAAAAAGCTGACACCACTTGTAAGGTAGAGGGCATCAAGTTTTCTTTTGGAAAGCGTTTCTTTAACGCGTTCTATTCGTCTTTTGTGCCCGTTTTCACTTATGGTTAACCTTACCATTTGACTCTCCTTAAACACCTTTTGAGTGAGCACATAAAGAGTTTACGACTATTCAGCACCCTCGAAGAAGTCAGCAAGCTTGCGTGTTTGTGATTTATGAAGGATTTCAGCGCATTTTCTTGGGTCTAAGGGCTTAAAGGTTAGCCCGAGTGTTACTAGTATCGTCTGTGTTCCCTTTGCAATGTTTGGAGCTGCAAGTATTCCTCTCACTTCCCGGTTGACTATGCCTTGCACAGCCTTCACGTATCTGGACAGTTGCAGCGCAGCATTCCGTCCAGCAGTTTTCCGTTTAATCTCCACAACAACTAATTTGCCTTCGCCATCTATTCCGTAAACATCCACAAAGCCAGGCTCAACTTTCTTCTCAAAGCTAATTGGCTTAAATCCTTCTTCTATGATTGAGGGCTTCAGTAGAACTGCCTTCTGCATGTCTTCCTCGCTTGCATGAAGCGAAAACTCGCCTGTGTCTTTTAGCTTCAGTGTTGAAAGTAAGTAGATGCGGTCAAAGTATATGCGTAGAGATTCTGCAGGCTTGCGACGTACAGCCGTAATCTGCAAGACACCATCTTTAACATGCGATTGAAAAATGCATCCAGGTGGTTGCCAGTTTACAGCCTCATAACCGCATGGGCGGTGAACTAAAACAGAGCCATCTTCCTTTATTATGACAATACGTTCTCCAGGTTCAAGCTTGCTACTGGCTCGCCCTTTATAGTTAACCCAGCAGTTTCCAACCAAAAGCAAGAGTTTACGTTGAGCAAGTGCTTCCTTTATCGACCTCTGTGTTTCTTCATCAATTCTTGGATTCTCAAGAACGAGAGCGTGCTTTCGACTAACCACTGTATTCGCCAACAAGTTTTAGTAAAACTCTTTTTACATAAGACTTCTGATATTAAATGACTGAGTGGAAGCAAAAACTCCAACACATACACTATTACAATCGCACTGCAAGCCTCTATAACCTCCGCTATACAGAGGAGCAGAATCTTAAGATTAAGGCTGCTGTAGAAAACCTGGACCTTGAGAAACAAGGTTCGATTCTCGACATGGGCTGCGGAACCGGGCTACTTCTTCCGAGAATACGAAAAATGGCGGAAAACGTTGTTGGTTTAGACATATCTAAGGGTATGCTAGGAGAGGCAAAATTCTCCATAAAGCGTTCAGCGAATGTTCATTTCGTTTTGGCCGACGCAGACAACACTCCTTTCCGTAACAACTACTTTGATATGGCTTTTGCCATAACCTTGCTGCAAAACATGCCTAACCCACGTCATACCCTTCAAGAAGTAAAACGCATCACAAAGCCCAACGCTACCATAATCGTTACAGCGTTGAAAAAGCGTTTCACTGAACATTCCTTTCTAAAGCTTTTAGAAGAAGCAGATTTAAAGCCTAAATTATTGAAGACGGGTCCCAATCTGAAATGTCACATTGCACCATGCAATAAGCGTAACTAAGATTTGCCCAAGGGCGTAAACCTAGGACCTTAGGTTTTGTCGAATTCTAACAAAGAAATCAGTTAAATCAATGTTTCCTCCACTGATTATTATCCCCACTCTTTTGGACTCCAACTCTATTTGCCTCGATAACACTCCTGCCAGTGAAACTGCTCCAGAAGGTTCAACCACCAGTTTCATTCTTTCCCAAATGAACTGCATTGCGCCAACAATCTCTTGTTCTGAAACCGTAATTATCTGATCAACATTCTCTCTTATTATTCTGAAAGTGTTGCTTCCAAGAGAGCTTCTTAAACCATCCGCTATCGTGTCTGGATTCTCAACTGGTATGATTTTCCCAGCTTTGAATGACTGATATGCGTCATCCGCGTTTTCGGGTTCAACGCCAATAACTTTAGCTGACGGAAGCAGGCCTTTGGTTGCAACTGCCGTTCCGCTCAGCAATCCACCACCGCCAACAGGACAGAAAACATAATCGAGTCTACCTATTTCCCTGACTAATTCATAAGCAGCGGTCCCAGCGCCAGCAATAATATCAAGATCATCAGATGGATGTATGAGAGTGTAGCCATGTTTTTCGATTAGTGGTTCAACGGCCCTTTCTCTGTCAGTTGGATGAGGACCGCAAGTAATTATTTCCGCCCCATAGCCTTTTGTTGCAGTCACTTTCACTTGAGAAGCATTTCTAGGCATAACAACAACTGCTCTAATTCGCAGAAGTTTAGCAGCTAAGGCGAGTGCCTGTGCATGATTCCCAGAAGAGTGCGTTATTACTCCTTTCTTCTTCTGTTCTAGAGATAGTTGTGACAGGGCATTGTAGGCACCTCTGAATTTGAAAGCCCCAGTTTTCTGGAAATTCTCACACTTCAAGAAACAGTAACTACCGGTTATTGTATCAAGGGTCGAGGAAGTCATTACTGGAGTAAGATTGACAACTCCTTTTAGTCGCTTGTAGGCTTCCTCTACTTCTTTGAACATTTAGACCGAGGAAGAATCATCACAACAGCTAAAAAAGTTAATGTGTGTGTCCCATGTGTGTTTTCTCATATTTCCATCTATTAAAAGCCCATTCTAAGCGTTAAGCAGAGAGTCCAATCTGGAAGGGACACATATCATAGGCTTTGTTCTAACGCAACAAACCCAGCGATTGTTTAAGTACCTTCACATTGACTTCTCCAACTTGGAAAACATTGCCCGTTGTAACATTGTTCACGATGAACTTTGCAGGGGCGAAAAGGTTTGGATCGATTTGGTAGAAGTCGTAGTTGGCTTCTTTGAAGATTTCTTTAAATGGTTTGCCATATTGTTTGGAGGCTGATGAAGGAGCCTTCTCTAATAGAGCCTTTAGTTTCTCATCATTTTTGTGTTTTAACGCGTAGTAGCTAACGCCGCCATATAGAATTGCGTCGTTCGTTTTTCCCATGGCTTCTGTAAATTTCGGACCAACTGGAGCGATAGGTGCATATCCCCATGCATGCTGAATAGATAATGGATCAACTCCCAACTTGAACAGCTTGTGTACACCTGTCTCTACAATTCTCCCAGAAATTTGTGTTGACCCTGCTGCACTTGTTGTGGGAACTAGGATAATGTATAGCTGGTTGGGTGCAACTTTACATTCAGAAGATAATTCTTTAATGAGTGATTCCGAGGGCTCTTTGCTGGTTTCTAGAACTATCACTGCAACGTCTGCTTTATCCTCATATTTTATCTTGTCAAAAATGTCGTGAGGCTTCAAAGCTAATGCGCGGGCTGGACCAGAACCTATTGCGAAGAAATCGCCAGATTTTATTTGCCATCCTGCGAATTGGGAACCTAAAGTGGCTACTGCGGGGTTGTCGGTTTGGACGAATATTGCGGGAAGTTCAAAGTTGTCGTAGCGTTTCGAAAATATGCGTGCTTCGCCAAGACCGCCCATGCAGATTTCTGTGATCGTTTTGCCTGCGTTGAAGCCGCCCTTTGAATGTATTCCTGCGTCAATTAATGTTGTTCCTGGCTTTGTTTTTTTGACTGATACGCAGTATTCGGCAGATTCCTCGCACAACGTCTGAACTAGTTCATAGGCTTTTTGGTTTACGCTCAACATGGGTGACTAGTTCCTTCAGATGTGAATATAAATCGAACGCATTGGTTTGTCAGAGTATTTCTTCGCAGTTTTTTAGATGTTCGTTTTTGTTTTTTGATACATAGAGCTTTCCGTTTCCATGTTCAGTGAGGTCGCCGATAAACAGGTAAAAGGGGCCTTTGATTTTTTCTTCTTCTGCTTTTGCTTTGCTCTTTATGCTGTCGATTGTAAATGTAGGTAGAACAGATGCAACGGAGCTGCATAAGATTATTTTTCCGCCTATCATGAATGCTCCAGCTCTTTCTTTGGCGTTGCCGTGAACAATTATGTTTCCCTTTCTCATGCGAATGCCTACAAATTGATCGACATCACCGTAGACTTTGATTAAGCCTTTCCTCATGTAGCACCCGACTTCTGTTCCGGCATTTCCGCGTATAATGATTGTTCCACCTTGCATGCCTTTGGTGCTTCCTCGATAGGCTCCGCCGATGTAGTCTCCTGCGTCTTTTTTCACTTCAATTGTTCCACCTTTCATTGCAGAACCAACCCAAGAATCAGCGTTGCCTTCTACTGTGATTTTTCCGCCTTTCATCTCTTCGCCAAGATGCATTCCAACGTCTCCTTGAACTTTTACTTCGCCGTCAGTCATACCTACACCTATTCTGTGAACCTTAGACAGATTCCCAATGAGACGGATGGTTACGTCACTAGGCGTTTTCCCGCAGTTTCCTTCTATCTCAAAAACATCGTTTATTCTTCGTTTGCGGTTTCCTTCCCAAAGCTGAAGCTTCGCTATTTCCTCTAATGACTTTCCAGCAAAGATGTTTGGGGAGAGACATTTTCCGCTAATTGGTACTTTTAGCTCCTTTTTTAGTCGCAGCGTTATAGCCATTTTTTACACCTTTGCTTGTATCGGAATTGGGGCTGCAGCTGCTAAGTGATGCTCTGGCACGAGATAGTTTTCATATTTAACCGTATAATATTCCTCGAAGACTTTCTGAAGCTCCGGCTCAAGCTCTAAAAGGCTTGGAGAAGCCTTTACATTAACCCAATACGTTTTCCCGCTAACGGATTTGACGATTTCTCCGTTTTTCACTACAACTTCTCCACCTTTTATAGTGTAAGCAGCGCTTTTGAAGGCACGTCTAATTCGTTTAGGATGCTTCGGCAGATTCGTTTTTTCTGGATCCATATCATAGATAGTTATGTCTGCGTCAGCCCCAACCCCTAGATGCCCCTTGTTCTTCAAGCCCAGAGCCTTAGCCTGACCAGCCCTGGTAACTACTGCAATTTCGTAGAGCGTGTATTCTCTGTCTATTGCAGGGAGCAGAGCTCTACGTCTTGCCCTCTTGCTTATTTTTTCCATAATTGCAATTCTTGCTTTTTGGCTCATGAGCCATGATATAACCTTCGGATATGCCGTGAATGGTCCAGCGTTGGGGTGATCTGTCGTTAGGAATACTTTCCATGGGTCTTTTATTTGAAGGGCAAGTTCTAGCCCTATTGTCCATTGAGTGGCGTGAACGTAACTTTTTCGTTTGTAATGGAATGGCACTATTCCAGAGGTAGTTTCAGCCTCTACATCGTTGTTTACCCATTTGTTGCCAGTCATTTGGTAGAGAATGAACTGGAATGGGCCGTCAGCTGTCATTGTTGTCGTGTTTGTGAAAATGATTTGTCCCATGTCTATAGTGACGTGTCGGTGAGAATTTACGTATTTAGAGATTTCTTCTGAAGCAGATTTGAAAGTGCGCCAGTTTTCGCCTGCAAAGGAGCTGAACTGACAATGAGTTAAGTGAATTACAGGCTTTTCGTCGGTTGCCAAGTTCTCAACGCATTTCATGGTTTCTAAGGTTGTGAGGTAGTTGCCTGGTTTTCCGAGATTGTTTGTGTGCACATGTATGGTGTGTGGCATGTTGAGAAGTTTATTCACTTTGCACAAGCCTTGGATGATTTCGCGTGGAGTTATGTCAAAGTTTGGCACAGTATCATCAATGTCGCGGACATTCCTGCCAAAGCCCCACGCTTCGAGTCCTCCAGGGTTAACGATTTTGATGGCGTATCCTTTGGTGGCGTTCATCATCCAAGCTACGTAGGCAGCGCATTCCTCATACTCCTTTGCTCTCAGATGTTCTAACACGAACCAGTTGCTGCCTAAGAGAGGATATGAGCCTTTGTCTATCATGGGTGTGTCATTCAATTCTTCATGTGTGTGTTTAGCTTTTAGTGGAGGCATTGCCGGGTCCATTACAGTAGTCCACCCCATTCTTGCGTAACGATAGCCCGTTGTAAAAGTTGAGGGAATTGAATAGCCAACTCCTGACCGCGTTTGAGTTGTTTTAGGCTCCACATCTTTGTAGTGGTCTTCTGGCCGTAGTAATCTGCCTAGGTTTACTTTAGCGCCCGCAATGTGAGAGTGCATGTCTACGCCGCCAGGCATCACAACCATTCCAGAAGCATCAATCACCTTAGCGTTTTCCGATTTCTCCACAATCTTGCCATTATAAACAGCAATATCCATTTTTTCTCCATCGATATTGTTCAACGGATCGTAGACAAAACCGTTCTTGATTAAGAGTCCTTTCATTCTATGCTTTTCTCCTCAGTCGCTTTACGCATCTAGCTTGCCGCAAAATTCTCTGTGGAGCTGGATGGACATGGTCTATGCATATATGAAAAACGGGCTGGTTCACTTCTTCCATCCTGCAAGCTAGTTTCTCTCCAGCATTTTATGCCACATTGATTTCTATTTAGCTTCAAGACTGTTTCAGTTCATCTATTGGCGTCGCACACCAGACAGTTTATTCTTTTCAAGGTCTATTTATTTGTTCTCTACTGCTTGAGTATGGCAAACGCTATAGACATTGATTTGACCACTGCAGTCTTGAATAAAATCGAGCAAAACAAAATGAAATACCCAGCAGCGGATTTCAAAGGTAAAGCCTACCTAGACGAGTGATCAGGGCGCGTTGTTAACGGGCGCGGGGTTCACTAGAAAGTGCGGGGGGTGGGATTCGAACCCAACCAACCAACCGCTTATGCGACTGCGCGTGCGTTGTAATGAGTGTATGTGAATTTTGAATTCACAATTCTTTTATGTTCTCGCGTTTACACGAACATTGGTTATAAAGATGAGAAATGGAACATGGAAGCTTTTTGCCATAGCATTAATTGTCGGACTATTTGCAGGTCTTATAGGAGGAATACTGAGCGCTCAATTCTTTATAAAACCAGGTCCAACTGGTCCTCAAGGTGAAAAAGGTGACAGAGGGGATACAGGAGCGATTGGTTCTCAAGGAATTCAAGGAGAGGATGGTTCTCAAGGAATTCAGGGAGAGGATGGTTCTCAAGGAATTCCAGGGATAAATGGAACTGATGCAATTCTCCAAGTAATCCAAAAGAGAAACACTACTGAGATAATTACTGCTGGTCTTAACTTAACGCAATGGTATAATATTTCTGACTTGGACTCATCAATGGAGATTGTAGTCAGCAGTCAACAGGAGTCCAGAATCTTCGTGCAATTCTCAACTTCTCACACACTAGAACCACCAGCATCAATTTGGGTAAGAATCGTTGTCGATGGCGTTCTTAATAGCAGTAAATATATATGTTCAATCGGACCACCAGCCAGCGGAACCTACAATATACCAGGTCACATAGAATTCTTAACAGACTCACTGGATGCAGGAGTACATACAATAAACGTGCAGTTTCTAGTGGAAACAGGATCTCCTACACTGCGTGAAAGAACACTCACCGTCACTGAAATCCTAGCTTAGAATTTCAGTTGAGCTACCAAAAGCTTCTCGCATTCCCTTTTTTGCAATTGATGAAGAAGCGGTAATTGATATTATTCAATACCTTTATTCATACACTACATTTCAGCAGTATGCGTTGAGTCAGCGTTTTTTGGGTTGATTGGTTGGGATTTGAACCCTCCCCACAAGAGAGATATCACCCAACCTCCTTTTTCTTTGCCATAGCGCGCGCGACAAGACGAAAGTAAGTGCTAAACGCTCCTGAAGGAATCTCTTGCTCATAGTTGCTAAAGCGTTTTATACAACCTTGAAGTGAATTTCATGCCATCAATTCTGGTATAAAGGGAGAGTTACCGTGAAGATCAATTTACTGAATCCTATGATTCTGGCGGAGAATTATGAAGAGCTTGCCGAGTGGTATGAAAAGACATTTGATCTTGCGATTAAGACTAGAGTTGAGGAAGGAGAAGAATATATGGAATTAGGCGCCCCGAGCAAGATTCTCTTTGGATTTGCCAGAGCCAAGGAAATGGGTGTAAAACCATCCACTCCAAGAAACAACACCGTCATAATTCAGCTTTCAGTGAACGATATCAATGAGTTGTTTGATAAAGTGAAGAAAGCAGGAGGAAAAATCCTGTTCGGTCCATCCATAGACGAAGAAGAAGGATACTTGTACGGGGGATTAGCAGACATCGAAGGAAACCAAATCTGGGTCATCGAAAAGAGAGGTGATTGAGAACTGTACATCGAAACTCATGTCTACAAAGTACCTAACGATAAAATTGATCAACACCTCGACATCCAGCGAAGAACCAAAGAGATCTATCTTAGATATGGATGCATAGATTATGAAATCTTTAAACTGATGATGACTGGTGCTTAGAAATTAGCAGATTCAAGGACAGAAAGCACTATGAAAATATCATGCGCGCGCGCATATCACAAGTCTGTAGACGTAGATCCTAGAATCAAAACTCTAAGGAAGGAATTCTGCTCAATTGTGCAAAAAGACAGATTAGGCACCAAGAAAAATGAAAAAATACTTTGATACCGCAGATGTGCTACGCTCAAAGCCAAGCTTTAAGTTGAGTTGCGTGCGCCCTCTTTAAAGAAGCTAGTTTCTTGTACACCTCGTCTGAGAGACTTATTGTCTTATGCTCCATACAACATCAACCTTATGCATAGATCATACACAGCTCAAAGCTTTCTCAAGGCTAAAAACGTCTTAAGCATTTATAATCCCTCCAGAGATATGTCTTGAGGAGTCGAGAAGCTTTCCTTAGCTACTTATCTACATCTCTGCTTATTTCACCGCGCGCATTCCAATTTGACAGGATTCCATTGTTAAACATACTTAATTTCTGCAAAAAGCTATCAGAAAAAATGCGCGCAGGGGAGTTAAATAATTAGTTTTTTTGGTTCTGTGTGGACTATCTGTAATCATTGACTTCATCCGTGTACATATCAAGATGAAAGATTCGACTCGACTTTTTCGGTGAAGTGGAAGAGAAGCACAATCTAATGATTTCTTACGCGAGATCTGTATGAAAGCATTTAGTGATGTTTGAACCTCTTCACGTCCTTAAGAATCCTTTGTAGAATTTCCTTGTCAGGTAGAACTCCTTCTGGCGGTTCAACAACTTTCTTGAGCGGTAGGGGCACTCCATCCATTCTGTAAGCGGTTGAGTTTCCAACCTCGATCCCTACGAAGGCGGAAGGAAGTACTACGTCGGCCATCATTGTTGTTGGGGAGATCACGGGGTCGATGGCGATTAAAGGGTTTTTCACTAAGTTTTGAACTGCTTCTTTTGGAAAATTGGAAACAGGGTCGGACGCCACAATTAGGCCTGCATCAGCGTCGTCACGACAAAGTATGTCCACTACAGATGTTTCGCCAGGGTTGTAACGTGGATAGCCTTGCGAGAAATCTACGGCGAAGGGATAACCTGTTTGCCAAGTAGAAACGATATTTGAACCTGCAACATTGAAGTGGCCTCGCATTGGCATGATAACGAATTTTGTGCGGTAGTTCAGGTCTCGCGTCAAAGCAATTGCGGCGTCAATATTTTGTAGTTTCCCGTAGCTCATGGTTAAACCAACTCCGAAGAACACGACGCCGAAGTTGCATTTTATCATCGTATCTGCGAGCTCTTCAAGCAGATCAACAGGCACGCCGGCGACTTCGTCGACTTCGAGTTCCTCATCCCTTACTAATAAACGGAGAGCTTGAAGGAGTTCAAAGTCTTTATTCGGTTCGACTTGAATGAAGAAATCGGCAAATTCTGCGGAACGAGTTTTTCGGACATCTACAACGACTAGCTTTCGCTTTTCCGTTTCAAACTCAGGTGGCAGTTTTTGTCCCGTGACAGCTGGCAATGAAATTTCCTTCGTTGACACCAGCTCTGAAGCTCTGCGTAGTCTTTTCTTGCCCAATATGCCCCGTAGACGCCCGACATAATGTTCCCATTCACTTTCTTGGAAGCGACCATCTGAAAAAGCCGTGTAACGTTCCATGTGGCGAGGGTGGGCACTGTAAGGGTCGCATCCCCAATAAATAATTAGGTCAGCGCGATGGCGGATTTGACCTAGGGTGCAGGTTGATATGCCGATATCTTGGATGCTTAGTATTGAGGGCCCGTGGCAGACGGTGGAAGTGTTGTCTATGACTCCTCCAACTTCTTCAGTCAGTTCTAGCCCTATCCGAATGGCTTCGCAACTCGTGCAGCTCCAGCCGTAGAGTATTGGGTATGATGCGTCGGCGAGGATCTTAGCGCTTTTTTCTACCGCTTCGTCTAAAGAAACCTCTCTCAGTTCTCCTCCTTTTCTTACAAGAGGTTTTAGGTTTCGATGTTCTGGGTTGGAGAAGTTCATGAATTTTGCTTCGCCAATTGCACATGCATTTTTAACATCGATTATAACGTTTTTCTCTACTGTAATTTCGAGATCGTCGCACAATGTTCCGCAAACTGGACATGTAACATTTTTGATTACTGACATTGCTATTCTTTCCCGTAAACTTGTCTCAGAAGTTCTGGAACACTTGGAACGTTTTCTGTTGGGGCAGGTTGTATTTCTGCAGGAATCCCCTTGAAAGAGGGCATACCTGTTCCGTGTGTCCGAGGGTTAACTATGATGTTTGCCCAAATTCCATAGGGCATGTAAACAATCTTCGGATGAGGCCCCCTTTTTGACTTTTTGGCTTTCACGACCACCGATCCTTGTTTCGTTGTCACACTCACGTTGGAGTTTTCCTTCACGCCCAGTTCCTTCAAATCGTCAGGATCTATTTCGCAGATGGCCACGCTTTCACGGTACTCGTTCGAGAGTTTGCTTCGTTCCTTTGCAGTGCCTTGATCTATTGTTCTTCCACTTAGAAGGGTGACTTGGAGCCTTGACATTGCCTCTCTCCTGTTGCTAGTATTATTTTGTAGTTAGAATGAAGTCCTTCTTAAGGAGTTTCCCGCCTTTTTGAATAATAACCTTGAGAACGTAATGCTTGTGGCTTTAACTAAACTTTGCAGTGATCAGCATTATGGAGTTTTTGTTGTAGAACGATGTTTGTAGTTGTTACAGAAGGCAATTGAAAAACTTCGTAAGGAAGGAAAAATACCCTACAGATATCCATTGTCACCGCATTTTGGACAACTAGGCATAAAGTATTGTCTGGTTCTACTGTGTCTCATACTTTTATTTTGGGCTTTTATCTTATGTTTTTTGTTTAAGTACTTCTGTCGAGGTTGTCTAGGGTTGGGTTTGAACCAGGCTCCGCAACCGCAAGCACATAAAATCTGCCCAAGCTTACTCACATTATGCCTTCTACATTATAGCCAATTGTATATCCAAACGTGTAATGACCTCACTCAATCCGTTGCCTATAACCTAGCAGAAATATGAAATCTATTCTATGAATTCTTGGTCAATAATTGTGGTGCAGGTGGAGATGATCCTCCACTTCATTTCCTTCCATTCATTAACTGTTGGTTCTCTCTTTCTACGTCATTCACTTTTTTGCTATGATAAACAATTTATTGTATTTCAATTCCTCTTTGCTTAATGACTTTCTTCTTGCAGTACAGAGAATTTTAAATTTGCAGGTTTGAATTTGTTAAAGGTTTTCTATGACTTCCCTATGTTCCTTCGGGAGGGCATATAGAAAACTTGAGGGATTATAGAACTTCAAGCCTCGAGCTGGTTTACCCTTAAGTGCCTTGCAATAACACAGGAAAAGCTCTTGTCTAGCTCTTGTCATTGCTACATAGCATAATCGTCTTTGTTCATTAAGATCCTGCGTTGGGTTTGGGAAGATTCCCTCTTCTAAGCCTAGAAGAAATGCGACTTCGTATGTAAGCCCTTTTGAAGAATGCATGCTCATTATAGTCACAGCTTCTTTTTCGTCTTCTGGTTCTGCAACCCCTCCCGCAAGATCGAGCCCTCGATTTCTATTTACCTCTCCCATAAAATCTTCAAGGTCCATTTCCTCTGTCAATGAAGCAGCGAACTTGTTTAAGCGGTCTACGGCACTCCCAGAGGCGCCGATTTCTTTTGCTATCATCTTTATTGTTTCGCTGACTCTCTGGTCTGACGACACATCCTCCATCTTTTGAATTCTGTTCACAAAACCCTCTATCGAATCCCGCCATCTCTGAAGCTTAGAATATTGATGAACGTTGAGCATTATTTCCCATAAGGAACATGAATGTTTCTCAGCCAAACGTCTAATAATCATTACTCCTCTCTTCCCAACACCCCGACCTGTGGGAGTGTCAACGCATCTTCGAAGTGCCAGGTTATCTTCCTTATCTACTATGAGTCGAACATGAGCAAGAATGTTCAAGGTTATCTCGTTCGTGAAGAGCCTGCTTGGTCTCCAATAAACTGTGTCTATTCCAACAATCCTCAGTTGTTCTCCTAGGAAATCAGCAAGTTTAATGACCTTGCACAAGATGACAATTTCTGAGGGTTTAAATTGACCTTTTGAAATGCTGTTGCCAATCCAATTAGCAATCCAAATTCCTTCAGCTGTCCAGCTTTTGGAAACCACTATGTGGATAGGAGAACCATCTCCTTTGACTGAATAGATAGGCTTGTATTGATATTGTGGATCTTTAGAAACAATGGCTTGGGCTCCTTCTAAGATATGGCCTGTACAACGGTGTGATTCCTCAAGAATTTCACCATGAGCACCGCTGAAGTCTTTCTTGAAACTTCGAATAATATTTGGGTCAGCACCTCGCCAGCCATAGATGCTTTGGTCATCATCACCTACGACAAAAAGACTATCTACATTTTGTGCAAGGATTTTGATAAACTGAAACTCTGCTTGATTGATGTCTTGGTATTCATCAACCAGCAGATGTCTAGTTTCGCTCTTGAAGTTGTTTTCACCAGACGATAGAGCTCCAACTGCTTTCATGATAAGCCCGTCTAACCCAATTGCATGGTTGAAGCTAAGGAGCTCCTCATAGCGTTCAAAAAGCTTCTTTAGATTTTTAGTTTGCTCATCAATACACAGAATGTGATTAGGGCCTTTGCAATTGGCCTTTAAGAGTCCGATGTCCCGTTGCAGCCTCTTTAGTTCCCTTGCCTTAACTTTGAGACCCAAGTCTAAGGCAGCGTCCATCAATAAAAGGCGAGTTTCCTCCCCTCCCAAAAGATATCTTTTGCTGGCATCTATATCGTTCATCACACGGAAAGCTTCTGCATGGAGCGTAGATGTCCTAGGCTGATTCTCTTCAAATCCTTCAAACTTTTCTAATCGTTCAGTCATTTCTCGGGTGGCTTTTCTGCTGAAAGTTATTGCCAGTATCTCTGCAGGGTTTACACCGCAACAATTAGTCAAAAATGCAGTTCGATGCGTTAAGACTTCAGTCTTCCCTGTTCCAGGACCTGCAAGAACAAGCAAAGGACCACCCTTGTGAATGACAACTTCTTTCTGTTTTGGGTAAAGTTTCTCAAATGGAATTGGCAAAGGGGCAACCTCCGTCTTCCATACTACGCACTTCAATGATATTTTTCGTATTAATACTTTTCAAATAGAAGCACTTTAGAGTTGTTGGTACTGCTTGGAGAGAGGGTGTTGGAAAGCTTCACCTTTTCAGTCTTTGACCAAAGCGCGCGCTTTTGCTCTTCTTCCTTGCACTGGTTTGGAAATCGCCTAAGCTAGATCACGTGTTAATCTGTAGAATCCTTTGACAGGTTCATAGATTATACCATCTCTTAGACAGTCTTTTATTAAAACGTCAGTTTCCAAGGGAGATATCTCCGCCTCTCTAAGTATGTCTTCTTTACTTACACCTGGAAGTCGAGTCGATTGATATCTCCTTATGATTCTGATGATATCTCGGTATTTCACTCGCAAGGATGCCAGTGGTTTTTTCCCAACTAAGGGGTGCGCTAATAGATCTTCCCAGATCTCATATACGTAATTAAAGTTCCACTTGAAGTAATCTTCAAAAACTTCCGAAACCAAGTTGTGGTCTACAACGCTAATATTTTGAGCACGAGCATAAGCTAGACTTTTACGTATGACGGATGTAGGTCTAGCATTGTAATTGGCGTTCAGAAATCCGTACTTTGTGAGGTGGTCAGGGTCTAGACCCCAACTTTCTGTAAGTTTCTCCAGACTATTCACAACATGGGTTAAGGACTTCTTGAAGTCTTTTACTACCGGAGTTTTCATATGGCTTACAATAATGTACTTGATAGCGTCGAATTGGTCCATGCTTGGTCTTTCACGGAGGATGGCTATTTCCTCAGGCACTACAGTGGGAATATCGCTGAAACTACAGGGAGGATCCTCTATTGTAATTGGTCTATCTTTTTTGCTAAACAGTGAAAGGGAAGCTTCGCTGTAATCTTTTATGTATTTAGAGGTTCTATGAGTAAGGAATGCATCTGTAGTTCTGGATAAAGGTTTGTCGGCGTCTTCTGCAATATGAGTATATTTGTATCTCATTCCAAATTTTCCGAATGGGGTTTCTATTGTGCAGAGTTTTCCTATATCTGTGGGGATGGCCCTTTTCAGTTCTCGAATCACGAGTCTAGGAATGCCAGATTTCGTTGAGTCATACAATGTTAGGTTTACTCCACCAATGTTCTCGAAAAACATTGGTGTGCTAATAACGGTGAAAGCAAGAAAATCTTCTATTTGGGGCTCTAATCCTTCAATTCGAAAGGTCAAGTTTCTTTTGAAATCTCCAAAATTGAGAACGGTTTTTGGGATTCTGAAATCCGTTTTGGCATTTTTCCAACCGTCAACTTCTACTATTATATGACCCTTGTACAAGGTTCCGTCAGTCTGCAGCCTATTCAGTCCAGCCCATCTCGTCGTTCCTGATACCGTAATATAAGAATTCTCCGTCGGCCTTCTCTCTGTGTTATTTACACACAAAAGGTGGATTTGATTCGAGAAAAGAGTAGGAACCAACGCAAACGATTTGTTGCTTATCCATTTCACGTAACCGCTGATCGTGATTCTCTCGTTTGCTTTCACTATGGAGAACTCGATGATCTTCTCGTGTTCAAACGGATCCCAGAGAGCCCCAAATTCACGTTTCCATAATCTAAGATTTGAGTGGTAAGGGGGCTTTTTCTTTGCTTCAACAAACATTTATTTACCTCTTAATGGCTGTTCACGTCAAACCTATTATTGCAGAGCAGATATAAGAACTGCAGTTTAAAAACTTAGATTGAAGAGTTTAAGAAAATTCGAGTTTACAGACAAAACAAAAATAAATTAATGAACCCTAAGGGACTCTTGGAGCAAGGTGAGGTCAAATGTCAAGGTTACCTAATACTGACAAAGATACGATACCCCTTATGAAGCGCTATAGAAAAAAAGGGTTTTGCAGGAGATATCTCTCCCTAGGGTCTTAAACCAAGCTAGATGACTACCTTGCGAAATGCCTAAGAAAAATGGGGACTAGTTTAAACCCTTCCAGAAGGACTCCAAATATGAATGGTTAAGAGAAGCTTAAAAGAGAAAGGGGGGTTGATGTTTATTTCTGTGGCTTGAAGTATTTGATGTCGTTTATGTTTCCGGTTCTTTCAGCTTGCGGCTTAAACGCAGCTTCTACGTGCATGCCTATTTTGACTTCGCAGGGTTCTATCTCGCCGAGTTTATGGACAAGGCCGCCTTCTGCGTTGCCAAATTTTATCAAGGCGTATATTACTGGTTCTTTCAGTTTGGCGCCATTAATGTCAACGTGGGCCACTGTGAACGTGTGCACTACGCCCTTTGTGCCTACATTTATCCACTCTGTGATTTTGTTGAAGCATTTTTCGCAGTAAATCCTTGGAGGCACAAAAATGTTGTCGCAACGTTTGCATTTGGCACCTAGGATTCTTCCGTTTTCTTTGATTTCCATGAAGAATTTTTCGTTAGCTATGCCCAAAGTGTAAATGTGGTCTGTTTCCATGTGTCCGGGCCAATGGGTCATTCGTCTTACGTCAATAATTTTTTCTGTTGCCATGTTTAGCCCTCCCTGAGGGGTCGGAAATACTTGATATCTGTGATTGCGCCAGTTCGTTCTTCTGGAGGCTTCCAGACAGCTTTGACTTTCATGCCGAACTTTATTTGTTTCCAATCGTCGATTTCACCTAGCAGGTGTAGTATTCCCATTCCTTTTGATGCCCCATGTAAATCAATGACTGCGACTAGTATTGGCTCCTTTATTCGGCTTGCGTCTCCTGCAACGTAGGAGGCTGACCAAGTGTTGATTGTGCCTGTATCCTTTACATATGTATATCCGTCGGTTGGCTTGAAGCATTGTTCACAGAAAGCTCTAGGAGGGACCATGGTCCGACCGCATTTCTTGCAGGTGGAGCCTACGATTTTGCCTTTTTTCATTCCTTCTAAGAATCGGCTCATTGCAACGCCTGCGCTCCACAAATACTTGATGTTAGGTTGATGCTTTACAGCTGGGATTTTGCCCTCTCTTATGTCGCTGCTTTTCAATGATTCGCCTGGAAAATGCTTAATCTTTTCACTCATGTTCTCTCAACTCCGCATTATTACGACGGAACCGTACTGCATTAGGTCACCCCAAGCCTGCGCTAATCCTGTTCTCGGATCACCTTTCACTTGTCTTTTGCCGGCTTCGCCTCGCAGTTGCCAGAAGATTTCACAACATTTCATTGTACCAGCTGCAGCAATAGGATTGCCAACACCTAGTAAGCCGCCTGACGGGTTTATTGGCAAGTCTCCGTCTCTTTGAGTCACGCCGTCTACTGTCAGTTTCGCGGCTTGTCCTTTGCGGCAGAGCATCAAGCCTTCCATGTGATGCAGTTCTTTGTAGTCGAATGGGTCGTAGACCTCTGCGACATCAATTTCTTTCGGTGGGTTTTTGATTCCTGCCATCTTGTAAGCCATCTGAGCCGCACATTGCACGTACTTAGGATAGTAAAGGTCGCGGTTTGTCCAGAAGGTTGAGTCAATGCACCAGCCCACACCGTCAATCCAAACTGGGTTATCCGTAAGTTTTTTGGCAACGTCTTCAGAAGCCAAAACTAACGCAGCTGCACCGTCGCTTGTCGGGCTGATATCAAGTCTCTGAACCGGCCAGCACAGAACCTCTGAGTTAAGCACGTCTTCAACCGTGATGTTAGCGCCCAACTGCGCACATGGATGATCTAAAGCGTTACGTTTGTTCTTCACTGAAACCAGCGCAATTTCCTCCTTTGTTATGCCATGAACATGCATGTACCTATTCATTTCAAGAGCAAATATCCAAATCAACGTTACACCTAGCGGTCTGCTGTAGATCGGGTCAAAGATCGTTGTGAAGGCGTATGCTGGATGTGGATAACAAGAAGACATTTTCTCCTCTCCCACAACCAAGCAAGTGTCAAACTGACCTGAAGCAACATGCCACCAACCAGCGTCAACCGCAAAGACTCCAGTTCCACCGCCAACAAACACTCTTGAGTAAGGTTTCCGCCACGCCCCTGCACCATCGGCCAAATATTCTCCCTTCATATGGACGCCGTCAAAAGCGTCTGGAGCTGTCCCCATGACGACACTTTGCATGTCCTTCAGCTCAAGCCCAGCCTGGTCCAAAGCCATCTTAGAGGCTTCCCAAGACAACTCTTTACCTGTTTCTTTCAAGTTTCGCCTAAACAACGTCATGCCTGCGCCTATAACTGCAACTCTTTTCTTTCCAAACATTTTCATTTTTCACCTCTAACAATTACTTAAAACCGCAACGGCACCAGTGGCTGTTGGAACTCCGCGCCACGATTGTGCTACCCCGACTTCCACATCTGCCAATTGCCTACTTCCTGCTTCTCCTCGGAGTTGCAGAACAACCTCCAGCAAACGTTGCAAGCCAGATGCCTCTAATGCCCAACCCATTCCCAGTGTTCCCCCTGAGGGGTTTATAGGAAGATAGCCATCAATCTGAGTTATGCCTTCTTCAGTTAGTTTACCTGCTTTACCAGTTCTACAGAGCTTAAGCGCTTCCATGTGCTGAAGTTCCTTGTAAGAAAATAGGTCGTCTACTTCGGCAAAGTCAACCTCTTTGCTCGGAGTATTTATTCCAGCCTTCTTGTACGCCATTTCCGCAGCGATTCGCGCATAAACTGCTTCACTCCAGCATCTGGTTTCTAGCGAAGGCGTCTCACATGCCCAGCCCACACCTCTCACCCAGACCGGGTTGTCGTTGAGTTTCGTGGCAACTTCATCTGACGCCAGCACCATTACGATGCCGCCATCTGCAGGTTGGCTAATATCAAGTCGATTCAAAGGATAAAAGTATGAATCAGAACGTAGTGCATCTTCAATATCGACGTCTGCACCATAAGCGGCAAACGGGTTGCCCAGCGCGTTTCTTTTGTTCTTTGACACGACCATTGCACATTGTTCTTTAGTGCTGCCTGTCGTGTAGAGGAAGCGGTTCATTTCCATACCTGCAACGTAAAACGGGTGTCCTCCAAGCGGTCTATTAAGTATAGGGTCCATTGCAAATGAAACAATATCATATAGAGTGAGTATGTCTGAAGGCTTGCCGTGTGATTCCAGCGCGACTACATCGAAGTATCCTGTTTTAATGAGCATGTAGGCCGTTGCCAACCCTATGATGCTGTCGCCTGAAACCGTAAACAAATGCCGCAGTACAGCGCCCATCTGATCTGGAACGAATTCGTCGAATATACTGAAGCCTTCCCAGTAGTCTTCAGCAACTGAAATGAAGGCGTCGATGTCTTTACGAGGACTAATGTTTCCAGCATCTTGATAAGCTCTTGTTGCAGCTTCGAACATCATTTCTTTGTAAGAAATGTCTGGCATAACCGACTTGAAACCTGTGCACCCGATACCAACAATAGCAACTTCTCCCAAATTTTCACCTCATTTTTAATGAAAGGAATAGTTTAATGGTAAGTCAATAAGTATAAGTTTTTTGCAGACATGTATGAGGCAGAAAAACTAGGAGAAAGATCCATGCACTTAGAAGAAATGAAGAAGAAAATAGAGGAACTAGTTTTGGAAAAAGGCTTCTACAACAAGCCTGAAGATATTCCAAAGAAGCTGCTTTTTGCTTTCGTAGAATTAGGTGAAGCAAGCGATGCTTGGAAAAAGGGTAAAAGCGAAGAGGAAATCGCTGAAGAACTAGCTGACGTAATATTCTACGTCCTAGACGCGAGTAGACTAGCTTGCCCCACGATTAATATGGACGAAATGTTCCTCAAAAAGCTAGAGAAAAACAAAAGAAGAACATATCAATACGGCGAAGGACATCGACTGAAATGCAAGTAGCGGATGCAGACAGAATGTTCAACTGTTCCCTAAACTAAGTGAAAGTATAGTTCAATCACGGAAAAACGCGCGCAAATGATTTAACTGGATAAGTTATTGAATCTAACGGTGGCAACGTGTATATTTGGTTTTTCATCTGCGTATTAGGTGCGATTGCAATAGTACCACTTCATTTTTTGTCAGTTGAGCACTTAAAACTTGAAAAGAGATACGGAAAGGAGAAAGGAACCGGAATCGGAGAGATTCTTGGTCTAATTTCAGGATGGGGCTTTTTCCTTTTCTGGATAGGAATCTGGGTTTCGCCTCAACCTAGATTTGTTGTACCGATTCTTCAGAATCTGTTAATCACGGTACCACTATTCAATTCCCTTATTCCTTCTATTCACCTGATAGTTTGCATGATTTTCCTCTTGCCAGGCGCTTGGCTAGCAATCAATGGTGTAAAGGAGATAACCCTGAAAGCAGCAGAAATTCATCGAACAGAGAAACTTGTCACTGAAGGCGTCTATTCCGTTGTTAGACATCCACAATATCTTGGCGGGCTGCTAGCACATGTAGGAATTTCATTTCTATTATCTTCATTATATTCTCAGCTCTCTACTCCCTTGATGATTGTGCTTATTTATGTCATCTCATGGAAAGAGGAGAAAGAGCTGATCAGAGAATTTGGCGAAGAATATGAAGCGTATAAGAAAAAGGTGCCAATGATAATACCAAGATTAAGAGGATGAACTTTCCCACCAGTATTTACGCGCGTGAGGATTGCACAGGCACGTAACGATTAAATGCATCAACTTAAGGTCAAAAGGCCGTCCAAAACATTATGGGAGAAAAGGCGATATGTCATCAACTTAATAAAGATTTGAGGTCCTGAAGAAATCACTCCATATTTATATATGTAAATATAACAATATTAATCATGAAACAGGAAATTAAGTTGCTAAAGTCTCTAGCAGATGAAACAAGAATAAAAATAATTCAGTGCTTGTTGGATGAAGAAAAATGTGCATGTTCAATTGTGCCGAGCGTTAATAGAGCCCAACCTACTGTTTCTCACCATCTCAGAATTTTGGAAGAAGCGGGAGTACTAGAATCGAGAAGGGTTGGTATCAATATCTGGTATAAAATAAAGAGTAAAGAAACAAAAGAGATCATGAAAATTCTGAATATCAGAAAAATCAAAACTAAGGCGAAATGTTAGTATGGAAAAAACTCTTGGAACCTTTGAAAAATATCTTTACATTTGGATAGCTGTATGTATGATTGTAGGTTTAGTTTTGTCACAAGTGTTCCCAGCACTCAGTATTGCAATCAATAATTGGCAAATATATGGAATCTCAATCCCTATCGGTATATGTTTGTTTTTAATGATGTATCCCGCTCTTCTGAATTTGCAAATGTCAGAATTGAAGAAATTATCTAAGAATCCTAAACCAGTTATTTTAACTATTTTTTCGAATTGGATTGTTGCCCCGATTGTCACAGTAGTTTTGGCTTACATATTTCTACAAGGACATGATCAACTTATTGTTTCCCTTATTTTGTTGGGATCTAGTCCTTGTACAGCAATGGTTTTAGTCTGGGGTTCTTTAGCTAGGGGAAATCAAGAGCAGAATATGATCAATACAACGCTAAATACGTTAACAATCATGTTCCTATATGCCCCTGTTGTCTCTTTATTGACTGGAATTCAAGACATTCCAATCGATAGAATTGCACTCTTGATTACAGTATTTGTTTTCATAGGAACCCCGTTAATACTTGGATATATCTCAAAAGAATACATTACTAAGAAAAGGGGGAAGAAATGGTTCCTTAATGTTTATAGACCAAGAGTTGGAAAAATAGCAATACTTGCATTATTGACGACCCTAGTCGTTCTATTTTCTCTGAATGGGGATGTACTGGTAAAACATCCAGAGGAAATGATTTTAGTTTCAATTCCTTTGTTGGTAGGTTTCTCCATCGTGGTTGGATATAACTTGATTGTTACGAAAATGGCGGGTCTCAAATATAGAGAGGGAATAATAACCGTAATTATAGGTTCATCTAGCCATTTTGAAATTGCAATTGCATCGGCAATCGGTCTATATGGGTTGGGTTCTCTAGCTGCCTTAGGAACTACTATGGGATTGTTTTGGGAAGTCCCCATCATGCTTGGTCTTGTTTACCTAGGCAAAAAATTAAACGAGAGGGGATTTTGGGTAAAAGAATAATCGACTTGACTTTTTGCGCGTGCCCTGAACTGCACTTTGACTATTCGCACTCACATAATTGATGCTTGGGAATAGAAGTCTATTCTATCAGATTTTCTGTGCCTCTTCAGAGAAGTATTGTAAGAGGAGATGGAAGATTTAGGAAAGAAATCTATCAAGAAAAAGGACGGTGTAGGTTGGCGAGACTTTACTTGAATTGCCGGGTCATTGGTGGTGGGTGGTAGTGGAGAGTTCTAGAGGAGAGCACCTTACTTGACCGAATTGGCTGTGTTGGTTCCTGAAGTGTTTGCGGTACATACTTTCTAACGGTTTCTCTAAGCTTGAGTAAGAGGTTAGTGTTTCTAACAGGTTCTTGGGTTCGTGTCTCAGCTTCTATGGACTTAATGAAGCCTTTTGCAAGCTTAACCATGGCTCTAGCTTGTTTTTTCGTTAACTCTTCAGCTTGTCCTTCCTCAAGCTCTTTCACATATTCGTTGAGAACTTGAATTGCGTCTTCTCCTTTCAAAACGAGAATTTCAGGTTTGTAGTAAGGCTGCATTTCCACCACCACAAGAATATAGAACTATTTTCTAGAAATAAAAGTAGACTTCTGAAGTTTGAAGTATATCAGTTTTCGATATGTGTGCACACTAAAACAAAAATGCAAAAGGGGAGGGGGGGGGGTCGGTAGCCTCTAATACTTGCCTTCAGAGAGTTTATCTCCAATGTAGTGAGCAAAACCAATTGCTACTAGAACGATTCCAAAAATGAATGCTAAAACACCCATTGCGGAGAACGGAAAGATTTCTACCTGCACTCTAACTTCCTCTGGTGTGAAAAATGCAAGATAACCTATAACTAAAGGAACAATGCCAGGTATAACTGCCATCCTATTACGTGTTTTCTTCTCTTTCCACCTCAGAATCTGTATCTTAGCGAATATGTCTTTTATGAATCTAAAATACATGAGCAACATGCGTGAGCAATTTCGCATAATTGATACTCAGGAAAAAAGAAGTGGTTGTTAGTGGCGAAAAGTCTCTAGTTTTTCTTTGACCGTTTAAGGCATCGCCAAGCGATGATTTTTCCCGTACAACCCCCATTTCCTGTACGTTTATCGTTCTATCAGTCTAAAGTAGAATAATTATTGAAATCGGTCTTGGTGTATGACGTTACTCAATTTTGAGTAAAAGAGGGGGATATGTAAAACCTTCCACTTATGTTTGTTTGATCTTCCAATTGCAGGGCTTTCACTCGACTCCCTGTTTATATGAACGGTGGTTTGTAGTAATCAAAGAGAAGATCGGCTTGGACTTTTAATCAACGACTCGGCAGTGAATTTTGTCTATATTTGTAGAAAGCATCATCCGAAAACTAGTAGATAAATTGGTGTTCTATGACTCGTGGATCTCATATATCAATAGAAAGATTTAAAAAAAACAGGAATAATATAAAATGGGTATTGTATACCTTATATACAAGGGAGAAAAGAATGAAATTTGAGGAAAATTACAGCTAGTCTTATGGCTATACTAATGATAATGAGTTCAAGCATCACAATGGTTTATGCACTAGGTTTCTCTGGATCCGTTAAGATTGCAATATTAGATGCTTTAAATGAGAACGTGCCAAACGCGAGCGATGTAGACATCTTGGTAATTGATGGTATATGGCTCGAAGGAAAGACAACATCTGGCGTGGAAGATCTTGAGAGCGGAATAAAGGAGATCACATCAGATGGAGTACCAACCATAATCATTGGTGGAAGCATCAATTTTGGCGAAATAGTGGATGATATCCTTGTACATACGGTAAACCAACCTTCAATAGTCAGCGCAATCAAAGTCTATCCGGAAAATCGGAAAAAACAAATTGACTTAATGCCAATGAGCCATAATCTTCGATTGCTGCAAAGTTCGGACAAAGGGTTTCTGCCAAGTGACCAACTTTTCATTAGTAGTAACCTATCCCTTCAAAGGGCATTAACAAAAGCTATGACTTGGGCTTACGATAGAGTCTGGAACACCCGTCTCCCAACACCTATCGCTACAGAAAATACTGCTCTGCCCTCAGTCTCTCCATCACCCTCTTCAATAGACGTTTTCCCCACATCAGGTGGCTCCGATCCCGAATGGCTTTTCTTTGGCACAGTTACGTACTCTGAGGAGTGGGTGGATTACGGAAAGCTCGACATTACACAGAAATGGTATGTACTTGATGATGATGACAGCAATACATATGACTGGTGGAATGTTGTTTTAGAAACGACATCTACCCCAGGCATTGTTGCATACACTGGCAGTGACTGGCGTACAGCAGATATATGGAATTGGATGGATGCTGGTTACTTTGGTGATCTGAACCTCCTTGTTGATTATGGCCCACTAACAACAAGTGGGGTAAGCACTGTGAACTATGATATCGGCGTTCAAGCAGGACAAGATGGTGCCCGGGTCACCTGCGAAATGCCCGTAAGCTACTCGGCACAAAGTGTTCACATCTACAATCAAAGTGAACCTTCAAGACAATTAGCCAAATGGTGGCACGATGTCCCAGAGCAAGAAGATAACGGAATGACCATTTATACAATAAAACCAGGCGCTACGGTAAGAGTGTTACCAATTGGACCTACGACTGTCTGCTCTTCATACAAAGTCCGATACATGAAACCTCGCCTTGGCTTTGGTTGGGTGTGGCCAGAAGAATTCACCTCAGACGAAATCCGATTTGGAACAATCCTGCCTTACAGTAGAAGCATCAATATATTTGTAGTAGAAGCTAGCGACTCGCCATTGTGGTGGGTCGGAGATGCCTTAAACGTTGAAGCCGGTGTAATAGATGCAATCATTGATGCCATGACTAACACGCGTGTGAAATTACCTAACGAGACTTTTAATGCTTGGGCAGTTTTGTCAAATGAGGTCTTATTGTCCTTAGTGGAAAATCCTCCACTTCGAGCTGTGTTTGTTAATGCTCATGGAGAGATTGTACCGATCCCGAGTCAGTATTTTGGTCCTTACGTGGAGATTACTTCACCTTCCGATGGAGCAACAATTTACTCAAATCCAACTGTAAACGCGATAGTTGTTCCACCTTCTGGACTGGGATTAGGAGGACAATGGCCATCATATCCAAGGTGTCGATGGTACCGTCCTAGCACTGGTGACTACGGTGCTTGGCTGCAAATGTACTCTAGCGGAGGCGACAATTATTATCGAACGCTTAGCCTACCAGCTCACGATACCTACATTATCTATGTGGGTGCAATGTCCGCAGAAAACATGCTTACTATAGCTCACATAACTGTAAACCATCAATACAGTGGAGGAGGTTGCCCCTACATAAGTACTTGGGATGGCACACATTACATAGTTGATAACAATCTATTGCCAAGTGGATATTCCGATACGGATGTTATGGATTATTATAAACTGCAACAGCCTTTGGTTCCCAATGGTGATATAGCCTCTCTCCAACTCAGTGAGTTAGAATGGGAACATGACTTTATCGACCAAGTCAAACTCCTAACAGTTGATCATAAAAGAAACGTTAAAGTCGCAGTGAGCCCGGAAGGGCAAATGTTAACATACCGCCGTCCCATTCTGCCTCTTACAGCCATTGATGACGAAGGCAATAATGTTCGCTACCTTATCAAGCGTATTGACAAGAAATACTATCAGGGACATAATGGAAGCCATATCTTGCTGGATTTTGGGAACTTGAACATCAGCAGTGGAGCAAAGCTTGTGTTGCGGACTGATAGACCACCACTTAAGGTGTCAATACATATTCAAGTCACCGATGAAGAAGGAAACTGGAACAATGTTGCAACGATAATGACGAGAGAATATTGGGCGACAGACATTATTGATATGTCAGAACATCTACCAGATGCAAATGGCAGATTAAGAGTTCGCTTATACTTCACGGCTGAACATAAGCTAGACTTTGTAGGGTTAGATAAAAGCCCACAAGCAGCAATTGAAGTGAATAATGCAGAATTTATCTCTGCAACACATAGTGCCGGAATAAGAACAGCATACCAAAACATGCTCTGCAGCGATAATATATACGCTGAATTGACTCCTGGCTACTCTATTCAGATGAACTTTGTTCTTCCAATAAAAGAAAATATCACCGATGTCAGAGACTACATATTTTTAGTTGAAGGACGTTACAAGAAAGCAAGTTCCCCAATTGCATGCCTAGCCAATTGGCAAGATTGGTTTGCCGAACTAGAGAATAACGCCCGACAGTATGGATGGATATGGGCCAGCGTTGCCGGCTACTCAAGTTATTATTTCGGAAACTCGTGGTATTGGTCAATGTTCTCAGGCTACAACCCAACAGCTGATGGTAGACAGCCGCATGAAGAAGGACTAAAACAGTTCTTGCAGAAAGACGTGACTTGCAATTACCTTGACGGGAACGAAGCGGAAAGGAAATACGACTTTAATAACGAAGGATTCCTTTTAACGTACACTGGTCTTGATGCCAATCAGTATGTAGGAGCAAGTCGACCACTCCCCTGGAATGCTCCCCTTCCATATGACGCCTTAGGCTACGTTGACACAAGCACTGGCGACCATGTAACCGAGGCTATAACTATGAATACGTCAATACAAGGTGAATTTACGCTAACAGGACACTTTATACATAGTGGTTTGTCAATCGATGCTGATCAAGATGGAACTGGAAACACCACACAAGATGATTGGCTTAAAGGTTACATTGCTACTGCCCTAGCTATAGAAGAATCCAGAGCTCTTGTTACTCTTCCACGCGTCTTCAGACGTCATCCAACTGACCACACCATGGCCCCCCTAGTAACAATGCGACCTGGAAGCTGGAAATTTGATTATGATGAGTACGGCCACTATACACGAGTCTGGCTTATGTTTACTATAGGGGCATATTACACATGGTACCAACCTTATGGCTCGGATATAACGTATTTCCTGTCTCATACCGATTTCGATTTAAGTAGTGCCAATACAGACATACGCTTCACTATCAACACGGAATCAACTGGACTTGATTTTGGTACAGGAAATGAACTAATGGATGACCTCAACTGGTGGGCCGCTGGAGTGTTGGTCGGATTGACTCCCGGCGTCGGTGTGTTTTTGGGAGGGGCTGTAGGTCTCATACCAATTATCAAAGAATATTGGAATCCAACTGAAGGCGACCAAACTGATTTAAACCATCATGTATGGGTAAATGGGACATGGGCAGATCCTGATTGGAACAATCGGGGGACGATGAGCTTCTTGGTAGAAGCAAGATTCTATGGATTAGAAGGACAAGGGGCAAGGTTGTACGAATTCGACACAAAAATGACTTCTTGGGTAGGTTGGGAAGAAGCTGGCTTCTTTAACCATAATTGGAGATATCGTGCGATCCCTCACTTCACACAAGTAACATATAATGTAACTTGGTAGACAATG
Organism: Candidatus Bathyarchaeota archaeon; assembly: GCA_026014805.1. Lineage (NCBI taxonomy): Archaea > Thermoproteati > Candidatus Bathyarchaeota > Candidatus Bathyarchaeota archaeon. The sequence continues at coordinate 32,824 of JAOZHR010000002.1, forward strand.
ACAAGCTCAAAGATTGCCGCATTAGTGTCTTTCCTCATTTTCCTCCTTTTTTTGAGCCTCGGTATGTATTTTAACTTTGAAGTGTTAAATGAAACCAGAAAATCCCTTTTAGTAAAAAGAATGAGCCTTCTACAGGTAAGTGACATTGGCGCATTTCGACATTTCGACTATATTCCCGCTGGCGGTTATCTCACCGAACTGGCATACGTTAACGCACCAATTACTGCAAAGGCATTAGCATCTCTTAAAGCTCTAAATGGGCTAGAATACGTGAACGTCAATGATTCCCTAGATTACATTTCTCTTAAACAACACCCGCAAGAGGGAGGATTCGGAATATATTATGGTTATGATGGCACTCACCTAGGACTGGATCTTGGTTCTACATACTTTGTTGTTCACAACTTAAATCTCATTAACAAATTGGACACGCTAAACCAGACTTCGTTAATAAATTTTGTTCTGGTTAGATATAACACTTCACTAGGCGCTTTCCACGAACTCGTGACAGAAGCTTACAATAAATCATATGCTCTTTCTGCTTTCGGCATGTCCTTTACTCATTATGAACATGAAATGGCTTATTCAATCCCGAATATCATAAGCACGTTCCTCGGAGTATCTATTCTAGCAGATCTAGACGCACTTCACAGGATAAATACAACAAGAACCCTTGAATGGGTCAATCAATGCAAGACATCAGATGGACTATTTGAACCATTCCCTAATGCCAGTTATTCCACTCTCCCACCATGGTCACCGCTGAAAACTAATCCTTTCGACATAGATGTAAAAGGAACCGGGACACCATACATTTATGCCGCAATTGGAACTTTGAACGCTTTTAACCGCCTAGATTCTCTAAGCCAACAAGATAAACAGAACATTAAAGAGTATTTAATATCATGCCAATCGAACAATGGCATGTTTTACATGCACTCAAATGAAAGATTTGACAAACACTCAAGATGGACTGAATATGCAATCATGTCTCTTTACCAAATCGACATGCTTAGCGAAGCAGAGGAAAACGTGCAAAAAACAGTAAATTACATCATCCAAAAGCAAATTCTAGAGCTTGATAATAAGCTCCTGTTTCCCGGACCACAAGACACGGCCTATGGTTTTTTCTCGTTAGGAGGAAGCGACTTATTGGGAGACACAAACATAGCCGTTCTCATTCTTAACACTACAAAAAGTCTCTCCACGCTCGACAAACCTACCCCAATATCCTTTCTAACTATACGCAACATTCTCCTACTCTCACTTATAGCGCCAAGTATCCTTGCGATTAGTCTAATATGGCGACGGTTTTACCAAAAAATCGGTAAGAACAATGAGGGTTGGAACGAACAACACGCAATTTTGCAGTGGTGCGCGTACTCTTTGAAAACGTATGCGGAAAGAGGGGTTTGATGTTCTTTAGAAAACATGAAATGTGCAGAAGAGAAGGCGTGAAGGCGGTAAAAACGACATTGTTGCTTTTCTAGTTCGGCAGTGGAGATATCTCCCGCACACCCCATTTTTTCTGTTTTGCATTCATCGAAATAGAACTTTCTTTCAAAAACAATAATAACTTCTCTTTCACATCTTACTTAGGGAGAAAGAGTGAAAAAAGGCGGTCTCAACTATTGTGTTCACTTCTCATTAGTGTGGGCACTTAGCATTCAACCAGTCAACACATTGACAAGAGCATTCGACGTTGGTACAGAGAACCCAAGTGCATTTGCCCCTTTTCTTCTAGGAATGCAGAATAATGTTCCAGAATCATTATTAACACACCAGAGACCCATTGTTATGTTGAGAAAGGAGAAAAAGGAATGAAACCGAAGATGGAGAAAGCTTTTAGCATATTGCTTACTTCGACTCTTTTGCTCAGTTTATTGATGGTAGCTACACCTAAAGTGTCTGCACAAACGACGGTTGTCAGATTCTATCCTCAACCATCACCACAAGCCGAAATTACGAGTAACGGTCAAGAGTTCACCGTTGCTTGTGTAATCGAGGACGTTTCAGACCTTGCAGGTTTGGACATTCAAATAGCGTGGAACACGACTTACCTTCAATACGTAAGTCACATCAAGACTATGTCTGTTGAAGACTATCCAACTGTTCAACCGCCATGCCCCTACGCAGGAATTATCCACGATCCGACATCGACGCTTAAAGACGTGGTTGAAAACGTACCAGGAACTTATTGGGCTGCCTTAGCCACCCTTGGAGGTCCATCCTTCGACGGTAGCGGAACAGCCTTCGTAATGACTTTCAGGGCAATCAACCTGCCCTTCGGCGATCCCACCGCGTTCTTCTACACGTACCTGAACCTCACAGCAGTCGACCTTGCCGCAGGCGCTGGTGGTTCCATCGACCACATAAGAGAGGATGGTGTGATTAAACACTGGTATCGGCAACCATGTATTCCTTCGTGGCCTCTGCTGAAGATAGACCCAGCATCCTACGAAGGCACTTCAGTTGGTGAAGTATTCACATATAGTGTATGGCTGCTAGGAGAAGGCGGCACCCACTTGGATCCCTTCTGGGACGTCGGCGGAATCGACGTGTACATGAACTTCGACCCAACCTTGATAGAGGCGATAGACGCAAGTGTTGACCCTGACGGAACGTTCGAGGCCTTCTGGCCTAACGGCATCTTTGAACTTGCGAAGGACATTGACAACGGTGTAGGAATAGTACATGTTAGCTTCTTAGGATATGGTGAACCCCACATTGCTCCATATGGGCAGATAAGAATGTTCAGCGTTGACTTCAACGTAACCTACGAGTCAACAGAGTTCCCGCCGTCAACTGCCCCCATCGCATTGAAGAACCCAACAATGTACACAGGCGCACATACATTCGACTCAATCGGTGGACCAATCATTATTGCAAACCCAGTGGGCACAACCTATTATGAACTGGCTCCAGACTACTTAGCTGGACCGTTCGAGATGCTCAGTTGGGAGGACAACGGCGACGGCGTGCTTAGCCCAAGCGACCAACTCATACTACTCGACACAACCACCGGCTTCTACTTCGACTACGACCTAGAAGAAATAACCGGCACCCTCAACCTTACACAGCAACCCTACCAAACAGTTGAAGACTACATTTGGCCTACAAGCTTCGGTCCAGACAACCTAGCCAACAACGGGTTGCCAGGAAGGTACGTGGGAACCGACGACCCGTACAACGGCTTCGGCGTCCCCTACTGGACAGGTAACTTCTCAATGCCAGGGCTTTCCTCTGTGAACAGCATTACTGTACATGCTCTGCCCTTCACAGCTGACGAGTACACTTACACTCTAACTGCAGGTGTAGACTACATTGCCTATCCTGATGAAGACCTAATTGAGCTGCTTACACCAGTTGACGTGCCAATAATCAACGAGCATTGGAAGGACGGTGTCAACAACACCCTACGCGGTTGGCCTTGGATCCTTTACTTAGCCAGCGGCATCGAGAATGTAACAGTCCACTTCCCGAACTGCACCACTAGACCAGCTCGTAACTGTGGCTACGCTCAGCCGCCACCATCTGAGTGGTGGTATGACCCTGACTGGGCGTGGGAGCTTGAAGGCTGGTGGTGTTTGGGATACTACCCAACTCTTTGGAGTTGGCCCACAGGCTCAGAATGGTGGATCAACTACACCGCCGCGTCGTACTTGTCAGTAGACTTCAACGCTGAACCAGACCCTAGCCAACGATACATACAGTTCCGCGGCAGCTACGAAAACTTTCTAGTGTGGCTCACACGCCCCATTGGTGGCGAATTTGACGAGGAGTATCCACATTCTTGGAGAGACTACGCTGTTGTAGGCTGGACCGACAGCGACACCAACACACTGGTTAATCCCTCCGACTACTTAGAATTCTTCGAACATGACATCGGTGAAAACCGAACATACCATGTGGAAGGCATCGGTATAGACTTGTACACCAGCAGAAACCCATGGATATGCGAAGACGATCCAACAGATCCGTTCTTCGGCGTGGTGCCCATAGTGCAAGTTGCCGGGTTCCCGCATCCAGAACGTGACTACTGCCCATGGCACAACAAAGAATATTCAGTACATCTACCGCACGTGGTAGAAGATGCTACATACACAGCACCCTACAAGGCTCTAGGCGGCTTCATCGACGTCTACACGCAATATCCAGCGCCATTCGGCGGACAAGGCAAAGACAAATCAAGCGACATGTTCTGGCCGCAGAAGAACGTAATGCTCTGCGCCAACGTAACGTACGCTGGCTGGCCCGAACAGAACAAGGACGTTGCCTTCGAGGTTAAATATCCAAACGGCGAAGTCTTCACAATCCTATACAATAGAACAAATGAATACGGTGTAGCCTGTGTCAAACTAAGACTACCATGGCCATGTGACGATCCAGAGACAATCTTTGGAAGATGGAATGTCTGGGCCACAGTTGACGTTGCCTGCATAATAGTAAACGACACTCTCGAGTTCAAGTACGACTACAAAGTCAACATATGGAACGTTGAGACAGACAAGGAAGAGTACATGCACTGTGAAAACATCGAAATCACAATACATTACGCAAGCTACATGATTCAAAAGGAACTATCCGGCAAACCCAACAACATAACGTTCACTGTTACAGTTGTTGACGCGTCAGGTGTACCATTCGGCTTCGATTACATTGTTGTCGCACTAGGAACAGATAACATGAATGACTGGTGTATGTACTTAAGCGGAACAGTCGTGCTCACTGTACATGTGGTGAAGTGGGCTCGTCCACCAATGGGAACAATATACGTTGGTGCTCTGAACGGCTTCCCGCAAGACGGTGGTTCAGCAGAAACACCAGTATACAGTCTAAACCTTGCCATACTAGCTTATGGCTGAGCCATAAGCTCGGAAACCGCTTAGGCTAACTCCATACCTCTTATTTTTTGTTTAACCCCCCTTCTTCTAGGAAGAAGGCTTCATGATTGCCAAGGAGAGAGACTGGGAGAGAAAGAGAAATTTCTGGGAGATCAAAACTTTATGGACAGCCCGACATCTTGAGGAATACAGAGATGAAGTTTTGAGAAAATTAGCTGATCTGACGCCTTAACGAAAGATTGAATTCAAAAAAACAGATTTTAAACGGAGAAATTCCGCCATGATGGACTCAAATTCATGTGACTCTTTACTTCTCTACTTACAGAGCGCTAATCCTTCCTCTGTAAAAGACTCTTGGAGGAGCCTTTGGCATGAGCGACTTGAATGAAAAGATTAAAACGTTAGCTTCTCTAATCGCTGAAAAACCTCTAGAACAACGAAAGACTCTAATCGAGAAACTCTGCCAAGAGCTATGTTTTCACACAGATAAAGACGGTTCAGTAAAATCGTATTGGTCGATACAAAACAAGATAGTCCTGTGCGCACAACGTAGTAATTTCAGCTGGTAACTACGGAGAAACCGGTAGCCGCAACTCCATTTCTGCAGTTTCATTCGTAAACAAGCGATATTCGTTTTCGGATTTTTTTCGGGTTATCTCTCGCATTTTCCCCATTTTTTCAGTATATTCTGTGCAACTATAGGAGGCTTTCGCCTAGGCTTTTGAATGAGAATTCTTTGATTTCACCCTCATCTGTTACCATGACAAAGCATTTAATATCCTCTAAATACTGCGCCCAATCTTGTCGGAACTTGGCTATTTTCTGAGCGTAATCTCTGTAGTCTTTGTGCAGAGACATTATAACCCCAGTCATGCCTAATCCCTGGCCCCGCGCGGCGAAAAATACGTTTGGAAACTTTGTCGCATATTTTTTTAGTTTTTTGAATAGTTCTTCAGACACGACTTCTGGATGCATCTTAACAAAAGTTAAAACCATTATTTCAAAGCCTAGTTTTCTCCAATCGGGCATAATGGTGTAGCTTCTGATGAGTCCTGCTCGTTCAATTTTGTTGCGAGTCCGAGTTATGGTTGGTTGTGAAACTCCCAGCTTTTTTGCTAGGCTTCTATCGCTTTCCTTAGAGTTCTTTAACAGTTCTATCAATAATTTAGTGGCTAGTTGTTTCCGCATAATTGAGAATGTGCTATAGTTAAATTTACGTTTTTTGGTTGAAAATACGCGTGGATTAAGAAAATACGCGTATGTTGCCTATCCAAGTGTTGGTAATGATATCTCCTATACGCGCCCCCATTTCTCATTAAGTTGAATGATACGCGTGCAAAAAACCTGATTTTCAACCTATCCTAGTTCTTCTTGTATCGCCTTTTTCACTTCTTCTTCAGATGCTGGACCAAATATTTTGATTTTACCGTTTATTAATGGGTCTTGGGTTCCATATTTTCGCAGTGTTTCAGGCGTTGTATCGATTTCAACTATTTTGACTTTGTCACCGAAACTTCGAGCAACCTTTTTTATCAAATAGTACATGTATGCGCCTACTGGGCAGAAGAAGTGGTTCTTGAATAAGGTTACTTCAACCTTGTCCTTTGAAGGAGTGTAGTTCAACTTCACAACTTTGACTGAGATGCTTTCTTGCGTTAAGGGAAAATACATAACTTTGTAGGGTGAATGCTCTTTGATTACTTTGAATCCATGTCTAAGAAAGAGTTCATAATGCATCCATTCTTTGAATTCTGTCGCTGGAATTAGTATGCCTTTAAACCCTTCTTTTCTGAGATCGTTCTTCATATAGTCAAACATCATTTTCCCGTATCCCCTGTGCATATAATCGCGTAGTATTTCTGTGCAATAAATGCAGGCTACCTCTGGCTCGATTTCAAATGGGATAAGCGCCTTCTCTGACGTTGCGAAATAAACATGACCAACAACTTTGACTCCGTCCAGCAAGTGATAGCCTTCTACATGTTTGCCCAAGTTAGCCCTAAACCACTGTCTCGACTCCGGCAAATATTCTGGCCAAGATACACTTGGAGGAACCTCGTTCATACAACAATAGGTCGTTTCCAAATCGTCAAGAGTCACCTTTTTGACTTGCATCTCTTCTACCTCCACCTTTGCTTCTTAATGCAATCTAACCTTATCTATTTTTGGAAATGAAGCATGCACAGTGAAGATGTCTCCCGCAACTTCCCCTTACTTGGTTATAAAGATAAGATCAAAAGAGAATTTGATATTGAGGTAATGACTCCTGAAGACTTCTTAATCTGATTTCTTGTTTCTACCTCAAAACTGCTTACCCTACATAAGACAAAGTGAAATCCGCGTTTGCGCGCACTAGTAGACGCGCACGTATGACAGGTTTTTCCATCAACTTATGATGGTCTCAGTGCTCAGAAAGGTTTAAAACTATCAGAACGTTTCCGATGTGATTTGAACGGGTGATACTTTGAAGAGAGCAATTGCCTTAGTGGCGCACGATAATAAGAAAGCTGACCTGGTAGAGTGGGTTGATTTTAACAAGGGAACCTTGGCTCTTCACAAGTTATATGCAACCGGAGGAACTGGGAGGAAAATCATCGACCAAACCGGACTAAACATTACTCTGCTTAAAGACGGTTCTCATGGTGGAGACATGGAAATCGGAGCTTTGATCGCTAACGAGAAATTAGACTACTTGATTTTCTTCTGGGATCCTCTAGAATCTCTCCCCCACGATGTCGACGTTAAAGCCCTTCTCAGAATAGCAGTCTTGTATAACGTGCCCACTGCATGTAATAGAGCAACAGCAGATCTAATAATTTCCAGTCCACTGTTTCAGAGTACAGAATACAAACGTAAAAAGAAATGACAGCGCGCACTATCAAGGCTTCTGGGTAGTGTTGGTAATATATGAAGCCTGAGAATCAGAGTGACGGATTTGGCAATTAGGAGAGGGATGATGATGGCGGCGATGGATAAGAAGAGGATTCCTCTCCACTCCTTTTAGTAATAGACTAGGATTTTAGAAGAACCAAAATTCTCCAGGTATATGTCTTAACAATGGGAAGGGAAGTTTATTGGAGCCTTCCCCTCTCTCTAAGAGTTAGACCAAAACGCTTGATTATTACTTCACAATATTTTAATTGGAACTGAAACAATATTCTACTGAAAGTGGACTTTGTGAAGTTAAAAAGGCCGACAGGGTTTATGGGATCTATACCTAGAGATTGGATAGACAAGAAATTACCTAAGTGCCCATTCTGTGGGCAAGTTCCAGTTTGGGAGTATGGCTTACAGATGAAAATGTTTGGTGCCAATAGATACCATTTTAGGTGTACCAAATGTAGAGGAATTATCTCTATACCTGTAGCAGTTGTTGGCGGAGGAGGAATGGGAGCAATGGGATTAGCCGGATTAGTAACCCATGCAGCGTCTGATAAAGAGTTTAAGATTGAAAGTGTTGGATCAAACTCTAATTTATCACATTTAGTAGGAGAAAAATTAAGAATATCGTAAGCCTTCTCACTTAATTTTTCAATGAGAGAACCAATTCGTAGACCTACCATACAAAACTATATTTCGATGATTTAAAGAGTAATAATTATGTCTGTAGAGACCAAGTTTCCACTAGGATTTCATGAGTTTTTTCGATACACTGTTCCTGGTTATATCTACTTACTAGTATTTTTTCCCCCAATCTTTCTAACAAGTTCTGAAACTGTCACCATTGAGTTACTTCTTTCACTCAACTCTTTTGTTTCTTCAGCCCTACTTCTTGTTGCAGGACCTATACTGGGGTATCTGATCTTCCACATATACTATCCTATATACCGATATTTCTTCTACAACTACGAGGAAACACGTCCGTTTCAAGTTATAAGAAATTATGCATCAACAAAGTTAAATGATGAGCATCTATCTGAAACATTGGTGAGAGCTTTAGAAGACCTTGCGTTCTATTCTGAGTCTGACCCTAATCTGAGACCATTTGACCCAGATTTTAAACCTTTAAAGGACCGAATGGAGTTTCTGTTCTCCAGCGTTCATTCGCTTGGAGCGACTATTACAGCTATTTGGTTGGGTATACTCAGTTGGGCAATCTGGGGACTGTTAGATAGCACCGTCTCAGACTATCATATAACCTTTAATATTTCTTGGGTAAACACATTTTTTACATTTGCTTTTTTTGCTGTTCTATGGTTTGCTACATCCATTATTCTCCTTTCATCATGGAGCTACAGAAAGAATTTGGCAATAATGGAGGAGTATCTAATTGTTTCAACTGGCAAGGCGCGGATAGACAAAGCAATTAAAGCATATGCAGAGGAAGAAGCAGAATTACCAAGACAAGCTTGGAAGGGTGTACGAAAAGTTGCAGACCGCATAATTCTAGGATTAACAGTTCTCTCTATAGGGATACTGATCAAGATAGGATTTTGGAACCTCTTATTACCAGTTCTATTTGCTTGGATTGGCGTACTAATTATAGTTGATGCTACAGTTCAGCTCTATATAATACTAAGACAGACCAAAAAGGCAGAAAAATAGTTAACTCTAAATGTAAGAAGTGTGGTGAGGTTATAGCAAAGCCTAAAGAACTGATCAGAATAGCAAAGTCTGCATACTTAGAGAGAGAATAATGAAGAAGGATAAAATTAAGGAGATAATTCTCAATAGGATAGAAGGGAAATTACGAGAGGAGTTAGATCGTACATTATTACAGGAAGGGCTAATGAAGAGATTCCATAAAATTCAAGATGATGAATCACAGAAATTAAAAGAGAAATATCCCAATTACCACAAGTTCATAGATTCTGTAGGATTCAAGATTACACTTGAAGCTAAAGGAGTACATAATGGATAGGAGAAAATAGCAAAGTCTACCAATAGGGAAATAGAATCTAAAAGGATTAAGAAGCTTATACTAGTCTAATATCTCTAATTCTATTTAGACTATCACCCAATCTCCTCCTTTTTTTGCAAGCTGAATCATACATATGTATGTGTGCATACTGAATACGTCCATCTAGGAAACATGCTGCTATGGAGAATATATCAATCTCCAAAACACACGCCTCTTTCTGCTTGGTTAAAGGTAAGACTTGAACCAGTCAACAGCTGCTCCGGCTGCCTCTACGATCCAAGGCTCAGTGTAATATCGAAATGCCTACAAGGCAAAATCTTGATGGACTTGCGGCGGAATGGAACGTGCTCCTTTTACTCCCCCCCTCTTCCCCTTCCCCCTCCTCCCTTCAGGGCTTGCTTCTAGCTGGTTTTCAAGGATAAGGCTTAAATTTTGCGTATCCCACGAACCATTATGTACGGAAACGATTGGAAATGGTTAGAAGAGGTTTGGTGTGGAGTGCTATGTCTGTAGAATCTTTCCACGCGCGTGTTCAGCGGCATATGCGTGTTCAGATTCCCAGGTTAATAAGGTGGCGTTATAAGCTCATCGCGGGTCAAGTTTTCCAAGCTAGTCTTAAAAGAGGTGGTAGTTATGGAGGCGAACAATTCTGGGTTCAGATGCAAAAGGGTGGTCGCTTCGCAATTCCAAAGCTCGTAGCTGAAGTACTTGAACTGAAGCCACATGACTTGGTTAAGGTCACATTGTGGCTGCCGAAAGCCGAAGTCTAACCCTCATACTCATTAACGAGCCTACCTCCCTGTGGGCCACAACCCATTGGCTAAAGAACCTTAAAGACCAAAGAGGATGCACGCGTAATGTCAAGTTGACATGTTTCGCAAGGTTCCGTGGCATTCTCTGAACATCCGTCTTTCCTCATTTGCCAAAAAACTTGGAAGATGCGAAGTTCGTAGGGTTCTCCTTAGTGCGGGGGGTTAGGTTCACATATAGGTTTATAATCCACTTTTTTTGGGGGAGAGCTAATCGTGAATGGAGTTGGCTGGGAGATGGAGTCCCCAAACCTCAAAAGATTAGAGCCGTAATCCTCTGTGGCATGCTACTGATGTGTCCTGCTTTAGAAGGGTGGACACAAAGTTAATTATCTGCCCTCATAAGGAATCATAGTGACTTTTGCAACCTATTCACTCATTTCCGCTATAGTTTCGCTCATTCTTGTAATTATCTCAGGGATATTCATCAAAAGTAAATACAGGGGGTTACTTGAAAGATTAGGTGTCTATCCCTATCAACTCTACTATTTTATACTTAGTCTGATGGTTTTTCTGAATAATTAATGATGCACGCGCTGAGTGTATGTAAGAGAGTAACAGAGTAAATAGTTGAGAGAGCGAATACGTTTGGGTTTGGGCTTGGGGTTAAATTTTAACGCACACACACACATTTTGCGAACTGAGGGCTGATTTGCTCGAATAAAAGTGCAGTGTCAAGGCACCGCGCAGTTTATATGCAACTCTAAGGTAAGCATTCTAGAATTAGTGTTCTGACGAAACTAGTTCTTTCAGCGAATCGGAGGTGTAGTCTAGATGTCGTATGGAAGTAGAGAACCAAGAGAAATGCATAAGGCAGTTTGCGCTGAATGTAAACAAGAATGTGAAGTTCCGTTCAAACCTGACGGAAGCAGACCCGTATACTGCCGAGAATGCTATGCAAAGAGAAAACCCCCAAGAAGAAATAGATATTAAGCTCACAAGCTGACTTCCTATTCTTCGTTCACAATCCCTTTTCTTTTTTTTTATCTTTTCTTTTTATTTGGTGTTTCTTGTAGAAGCGAAAAATTCTCATAGCAACTCGATCTTGTTGCTTGATGAACTTGGATTACATGTTCATGGAACTGCTCAGCAAAAAATTGTTAAGTTTCTAGAAAAGCTGTCTAACCAAAATCAGCTATTATATTCAACCCATTCCCCCTTTATGATTGATGGCGATCATTTAGAAAGAGTCCGTATTGTTCATAACGATAAGGAAGATGGAACAGCAAAAGTCTCAGAAGATGTATGGCCTAAAGACAAGGATTCTCTATTTCCACTGCAAGCTGGAGCTATCTCCCCACAATTGGACGTTGATTCTTTTTCCCATCACATTCCCTTTTTAGGGCAGCGCCTATGTGAGCATCATCACTAACTCACAATTATAAATAGTCAGAAGTTAATTTCTTGGTTTGAAACTTCCATGCTCGAGAAAACCGCGGAAAATGAAGGCATTTCGCAATTTCACAAAGTTAGTAGAAAGAGGTTTTTGAGCATTTCTTCTTTCCAAGTTCTCGCTATGTTTAGAAGAGGACTATTTTACAGCTATTTGTCGATATATCTACGGTTTTTCCTTGGTCTAAGTGTTACCGAAACAACACTCTTTGCTACATTCCCAATGATTCTAAATGTATTGTGTCAGACATTCATCTGGGGCGCCGTATCAGACAAATTCCAACTGCGAAGAACGTTGATAATTCTAGGGGAAATATCTGCCGCAATAAGCACATTCTTTGTATGGTTTATACATACTTTGCCTGAAAGCAGTAGCATTGCTGGTTATGCTATAATAATCGGTTTGTCGATTGTGGAGGTGTTTTGGTCAATGTCAAATGTGGGTTGGAGCGCACTTATCTCTGATCTATATCCTGAACGTCAACGAGCGGGTTTACAAGGCAAACTTCTGAGCATTGGTGCCATTGGAAGAATTGTTGGTGTGTGGGCAGGTGGAATCGCATACGATGGATTATCACATTTTTATGAAGGATGGGGGTTTGACAAAGGATTACTATTCTTTATTGCGTCTGCTGTAATGATTGTTTCCACTATCCCAATGTTTTTTGTGCCTGAAGGAGGGATTGGGAAAAAAAGAACATCACATAAGAGTAGAAAGATGCCAATCCCCAAAAAGTTTCTCGTGTTTTTACTTGCAATGCTATTTATCAATTTTGGAAGGAACAGTGTTGCAATTATGAAACCGCAATACCTTTCACTAAATGAGGGTTTTGATGTGTCCAGTGGTGCTCTAAGCTATATTGTGAACACAGGTTCCTTGGCCATTTTTATCGTAGGTTTTTTTGTAAGGCGACTTTCTAATTGTTTTAGAGACGAAAATTTGCTATTTGTTGGCACTATGATAGCAATTCTATATTTGGCAGGATTTGCTCTTGCAGAAAACCTTCCAGTGATTTTCGCCACCAATTTTCTTTCTGGCGTCTCTGATGTAGTTATTTTGGCTTCATCATATTCTTTTGCTTCAAGACTAATACCACCAGAGAAAAGAGGAAAACAGTTCGCGCTGTTTAATGCGACGTTTTTCTTAAGCTGGGGTATTCCAGGAACTCTCATCGTTGGTCCAATTGTTGATCAGCTGATTAGATCTGGAGCAACTCAGATATTTGCATACAAAATTTCATTTGTCATAGGAGCTATTTTGGTATTTGTAGGGGCATTAATATTGTCGTTTGTTATTAGGATGAACCGGAGTGTCCATAAAAAGAAATGACTTTACTCTATTTTGCACGCGCATGAGTGTTGAACGTTGATTGATATGTCCCATGCGTTATTCTATAATGCTTTCGTCTTGAAGATATGAATCAGTGATATTCATAATTCAGACTCAGAATCTAACTCCTGGCGCTTAAGTTGATTTAAGCCTTATCCAGAATGCGAACACGAACAGTAGTATCAGGTTAAATCCTTTGGTATCCTATTTCCACTCTTATACAATATATCCTCTTTAGGACGTACCTACTCCGCGTAGGCAGTTCATTTGAGATAAAGAACCATAACATTTCACTGTTGGATTCCAAATCTGAATCTAGAATATTGATAATCAGTATTTTGATTTCATAATTGTTAAAGTGTGCCAATGTTGAACAGATACTTGTTGTGTGAGAAGAATGGAATCCTCAACGCTGGCGTATCAGCAGGTTTCACAGCATCTTGGGCTGTCGGAATATGAGGCAAGGGTTTACGTGTCGCTGGTCACGGGAGGCATTTCTGAGGCTAGAAAACTGAGCATGAGGTGCGGAGTGCCTAGAACGAAGGTTTACGCCACATTGAAGAAGTTGATGGAAAGCGGTTTGGTTTCTGAACTGCCAGGGAAGCCTCGGAAGTTTGCTCCTACATCTCCTGCAGAAGCTTTTGAGCAGATTTTGTTGCATTTCAAAGAGAGGACTTCTAATAGTGTAATTTCGCTGATGGAATCCGACAAGGTTGTTTCATTGCTTGAAAAGACCTTTAGGAAAACGCACTTGACTAACGGACCTCAAAAGGAAGAAGTGTGGATTATTCAGGATCGGTCCGAGATTCTTGGAAAAATTAGAGAAACGTTGTCTGGAGCCAAGAAAAGCGTTGCTGTCGTAACAACGGAAAACGGCTTCGTATGGTTTTATAAGACTTTTAACAAATTGCTTGACAAGCTGGTTGAGAACGGTGTGAAGGTTCAGATAGGAACTCCAATTAACTCGCATAATGGTAATCTAGCACGGGAACTCAACTACATATACAAGGTCAAGCACGTCGATGTTGATTCGCCTTTGCTGTACTTGGGTGTTGATGACCAAACCTTCTTTTTGGCAAGGTTGAACCTAAACAATGTCAACTTGGAGTCTGAAAAGAATCTAGGAGTTTACTGTAACAGTTCGAATCTACGTGATTTGTTTTCTCTCCTACTTCCCAGATCAGCGAAGTAATTTTTGTTTGATGGCGTCGTTGAAAACGTGTAGGCTTTATCGACGGAGTTATTGAGTTGATGGTGCACGTGTTTTCGCAAGCTATTTCTGGCGTTCGTCTTCTAGTTTGCGTACTCTTGTTTTGATCCATTCGGTCACTTTTCCCTCTGTCATCTTCTCGGCTTTTTTCTGTTCTTCGAGTTTTTCTTTTATGAGTGCTAACAGCTTTGGGTGTTTGACGGGTTTTATGATGTATGCGTCTGCTCCCAGATTTAGGGCTTTGACGGCGTTTTCCAGTGAGGGGTATCCTGTGATCATGATTTTGACCACTTTGAGCAGGGTATTGTGTATTGTTGTGAGTAGTTCGGTGCCTTCCATATCTGGGAGTTTGATTTCTATCAGCGCCAGGTTGAAGAACTTGGCTTTTGACTTTTGTATTGCTTCTCGTCCGTTTCTCGCGGTGTCACCCAACTTCGTTGTTCATGGTTACAGTAGCCTTAGATAATGCCGAAGCTTAGTCTATGACAAGGAAACACGCTGTTGTTGGATGTGCTGAACGTGGCTGGGATAAAGCTGAAGCCTATTCGTCTTCGGAAGAGTTTGTATCTGCTGATTCCTATGGAGATTGCTAAGCTGATCGGCGTGACGGATAAAACAAAATTCGTTTTAACTCTTAAACATGGCGACGAATACGTCTTAATGTACCATAAAGCCGAGGCCTCGCCTAGCTAATGTTGGCGGAGGCGGATCTAAGGTGGCGATTGAGGAAAAACTTGCAAAAGTCTCTTCTGGGTCGATTGTGATTTTGGAGTTTCCAGCTGGAGAAAATCAGGTTAAGTTGGCAGCGGATTTTTTGAAGAGTAAGCAGAAAACTGGCAGTTGTGGCGTGTACGTGTCTTCCAACAGACCTGCAAACAATCTGATTGAGAAAATTAAGGATTATGGATATGATCTGAAGAAACCACTTGAGGAAGGTCGTGTGTGGGTGGTGGATCTGGTCTCAAAGAATGTTGGCGACGCGGAAGTGAATGGCGTTATCTATGTTTCCTCGGCTTCGGAGCTCTCGGCGACGCAGATGGCGATTGAAAAGGCTATAAACCGGATTAAAGGTAGAGATGGCCCAGGTTGGCTTCTCCTCGATTCTATAGCGACCTTGCTGGTTTTTAACAGTCCTGACTCGCTTCTTGAGTTCATGCACTTTCTTCTTGGCAGACTTAGGGTTTTGGGGTTTGACGGTGTCATCTTTACTGTGCGTGAGGGAATAGATGCGAAGGTGATCGCGACCATCAGGCAGTTCTGTGATGGAATTATAACATTGTAAATTTGGGCGTGGAAAGATGGTTAATAATAGAGAAAAGGTTTCGACCGGAATTTTAAGTTTGGACAAGATACTTAGAGGTGGTTTCAATAGGGGTGACACGATTCTTGTGGCAGGTCAACCTGGTGCTGGAAAAACAACGCTTGGGTTGCAGTTTTTGTACAGTGGTGCTACGAAATATGGGGAAAACGGCGTCTATGTTACGTTTGTTGAAAGCGTTAAGAAGTTGAAGAGGGATGCGTTGAAGTTCGGATGGGACTTTGATAAATTAATGAAGAAAGTTAATTTTCTGGATCTTATGCAGGCCACGGGAGAAAAAGGCTTGGAAGCGAACTTTGCGATTATGATGACTGAAATTGAGTTGGCGGGTGCAAAGCGTATTGTCATTGACAGTTTGTCGGCGATGACAATTTACATCGAGAATAAGGCAGAGGCTCGAACCTTCGTTGGAATGGTTAATAGGCTTCTTGAGAATGCTGGTTGCACGTCTCTTTTGCTTGTTGAGGTGCCTTGGGGGAAAAGTGATATTGGCTCTGGCTTTGAAGAGTTCTTGGGAGACGGTTTGATAGTGTTAGAATCTACAATCGATGGTTTTAGAGTTAGGAGAATGCTTTTTGTTCCTAAGATGCGTGGCGTTAACCATGATTTGAGTTGCTATGACTTCTTCATATCTACTGATGGCATCGCTGTGTCGCCGATACCAACATCTAGAAAGAGAAAATGGCTTTGAGGAGAAGTTGGAATGTCTGGAAAAAATAGTGTGATGTTGGATGCTGAGAAGGGTGAGGCAAGGGCACGTTTGGGAGAGGACTATCGGCGTATGGTGCTCATAGCGTCTGAGGCTTTCGTTAAGATGATGGAATCGTTGAATGCTTTCGGTTCTGCTGGGTTCACCATGTTTTATATGATGGGACAAGAAAAGGGACGCTATGATGTTTTGAAGGAAATAGAGACATTGCGGCAGCATGAAATTTCTTTTACCAAGCGTCAGTTGTTGGATAACATTATTCGTCAGTTTAGGGTTACTGGTTGGGGAGTGCCTAGGGTTCAGAAGTATGATGAGAAACGGGGGGCCTTGATGATTCTGGTGGAGAATAATCCATTAGTCATTGTGTTAGAAACGCAGGAAAAATCGGAGAAGCCTGTCTGTTATTATTTTAGGGGTTATTGGGTTGGTGTTGTTTCGGAGGTTTGGGAGAGAAAGGTAAGTTGTTCTGAGACTAAGTGTATGGGCATGGGAGACCCGTACTGCGAGTTCAAAATCACTCCTATTCAGTAACATTCAGTTGTAGAGAGATGTCCAGCGGGCGTTCCTTGTTCTTGGATGGCTCCCGTCCACTCAGTTTCTCAATTTATCTTTGAATGTTTTTTCGAACATCTCGATTATCTCAAGTAGCTCTCTGTGATGACTCTTCTCATCTCCAACCAATGCGCGAAGAAGTGCTATAGCTCTTGGATCTTTGATTTGTCCAGCCATCTCCTCATAGGTTTCCTTTAGTCCTTGCTCGAGTTCAAGATGGCTTTTCATTGCGTGATACGTTTCTTCTACATCCGTGAGGTATATGCGCGGCTTGGTGTTTTCCGGGATGATTACATGTGAAGATATGTGCACCGATTGGTCTATCTCTCCTGTCTCAGTTAAGATTTCTTTTGTGATTCCCAATATCTTTGTGTGGCGTTCCCCTGCTGAAGATAATCGTTCAAACATTACCTTTGCATGACGATTGCTTGTTTGGTTAGCTAATAGGCCGTATCTTTCTATTGTGTAACCTTCGATCTTGGTCCAATATTCAAGAATGTGGGAAATCTTTTCGTATTTGTCGGTGCTCGTGCTAGCGTTTCCAGAGATAATGTTCGTAATCTCTTTCGAAGCATCTTTCTCTGTTTCAATAAGTTCTCTAGCCATCTATGTTCCTTCCATTCTAGGATGTCATGATTAAGACTAAGTCGTGACTTTATCTAAAGCTGGTGTAACCCTCTCAGTAACTAGGACAGTGACATGTTGTGAAAAATCTTTGCGTGCGATATTTTCAAAGGCCTCGATACGAAAATCATGGCTTTCCCCCTAAGTCTAGAGAGGCGCAGGCTCTTGGGCGAAGGATAAGTGTTTTCAAGCTCCAAGAGTCACGCCTCGAATAGGAGGGAATGCCTCATATAAAATGGAACTTCGAAGAGACGTATAAGAATTATGTCCAGCAGCATATCAGATATACATGTTATTTATATGTTATTGTTGCGCACACAGGTTTTGCTGGAGAAGAAACACGAATTCGGTTGTTACGACATGTTGAATGTCTTTTTTATTAGCTCTGTTATTTTTGCGTCGTCGAATGGTTTAACGATGTAGCCGCTGATGCCTAATTTCTTGCATCGTTCGACTAGTGGTCCTTGTCCAACTGCTGAGACCACAATTATT
Source organism: Candidatus Bathyarchaeota archaeon (assembly GCA_026014805.1). Lineage (NCBI taxonomy): Archaea > Thermoproteati > Candidatus Bathyarchaeota > Candidatus Bathyarchaeota archaeon. Next base: position 50,965 of record JAOZHR010000002.1, read on the forward strand.
TTGCTTTCTAAACCGTCTTTTCTCAAATTGTAAAGGACAGTTTCACCGTCAATATCTGGTAGGACTATGTCTAGGAGAATTAGGTCTGGCTTTTCTTTTTTAGCTATCTCCATTGCCTGTTTTCCGTTTGACGATTCAATAACCGATGTTTGTCCAAGAACTGATAGTTTGTCTTTCAGAATCCTTCGCATGAAAGAAGAGTCGTCCACAATCAATACTTTTTTCATTGTTACTCCCTTCTCATTCCCGATTTGCCTTTTTTATGAGCGATAGTGCACCCTTTATTCGTAGGAAGAAAAGGAACCAAACGTTCGCTTTGGCAATATCTTTTACGGCAAGTTCATTTCTGACTGCTAATACGGGACCTTCAATAGGTCGAGCCAACAGCACATCCAAGACTGCATCTCCGATTGTAGAAAACAGTTTGACATCTCCCAACTGCATCTTAATGTCCATGAAGTGTGCTATCGCTTCCAAATAGCACTCAAAAACAGTATTGCCCATTTGTAGGAGTGCTTTTTGGCCTTCTTCTGATAACCATTTTGTTGTTCCCGTTTTCTTATTCTGCAACAAATCTGCCATTTTCAATGCACTTTCTGAGCCGAAGACTAACATAACACTTCCAACAGTCTCACCTTTTAACTTAGCAAATGTGCAAACAGCAATTCCTTCTGGAGCTTCAGCATATTCTTTTATCTTGGCGTGAGAGATTATTGTGTAGTCGGGCACAGTTAACATGATTTCTTGTCCAGTCTTTTCTGAGAGAAGAGTGCTGGCGTTTCCAACAGCAATGTTCGTCATCTCCTTCAGAAAGTCTTTCTCTATTTCAGTAAGTTTTTCTACCATCCATGTTCCTTCCATTTTAGGATGTCTTGATTAGAACTATGCTATGGCTATATCTAAGGCTAGTGTAACCATCAACAACGGAAATGGGTGACACCTCTAACAAACCTTGCCACCTCAAATCTTTACTCTAACTGTTACGATTCCACTTGCTGTGTCAAACTCCACAGACCTGCCAACACTACCCCCCACGACCTCTCCAGCCAGAGAGATTCCTTCTTTCCTCAGCTTCTCCTTTACAGCCAGAACGTTCTCTTCACCAGTCTTCAAGCTTTTATGTCCAAGAGTCGGAAACATGTTTGCTCCACCGACAATCTTTCCGGTCATATTTCGTCTTTGAGAACCCAACGATTCCATTTTCCTAATCATATGATCTATAGCCAAGTCGGCAAACTTGAATGGATTACTAGTCAGCCCATGTTCTGTGCTGTCGGGCAGCATGGCATGGGCCATTGCTCCAACTTTGAGCATGGGGTCGTAGAGCGTTACGACTATGCAAGAGCCTACTCCAAGCGCCACTAGCCTGTTGGGCGTCTGGGTGGCTTTTACTTGAGCCGTGTCCACTACAATGTCTTCTAGGATGTTATGCAACTACCTTTGCCCCGAGTGCTCTCAGCATTGCGTGAGCTTCCTTCAATGAGAACAGGAGGAAGAAGTATCCCATGACCTTGATTTTTGCTCTAGTGCTTAACTCCACTTGTATTATCAATGCTCGCTCAGCTTTTTGCCCAAAGGCTACGGCTACGTTGTCGAGCAAGGCCCCGACCATACCATGTGCGAACTCGGGAACATGTTCAACAAGATGCATTCCCAATGTGTGCGACAAAGCAGTTAAACAGTTTCCAGCTAGAATATTCCCAGCTTCACTCAAAGCAGATTTGTCCATCTCATCAAGCTCCTTTGTAGTTCCCGGCTCCTTTTTCAACAGCACGTTCACTAGTATGAAAGCACTTTTCTCTGGAAAAATCATCAACAATGAACCCGAAAGGTCTCCAGTTACCGGAAGATATATCCCACTGACCAACGTTTCCCTATCTCCAACCAACTTCGGAAGGTCATCTAAAGAAGTCATCGTTGCCGTTAGTAGCTTCACCTTGACCGTTTGCCCAATCATCTTTGAAAGAGCCGTGCCTGCATGCTGCGCACCGATGTGCCCAACCTCTCTCAACGCATCTTCCTCCAATTTAGTCAATTTCGCCGTTCGTTTTCTCTTTCCTTTTGCACGAAGGGTCTCCTCCACAGTGTCCACTAACTGTCTTTCATCAAAAGGCTTAACAATGTACCCAGCGGAACCAAGTATGTTGCATGTCTTCATAGTCTTTGCTTGCCCTACAGCTGTAAGCATTATCACCTTTGCATTCTCATCTATGTTCATGATCCTTTTGAGCACTTCAGTTCCGTCTAAGCCAGGCACTATTATGTCCAAAAGTACCACGTCCGGCTTTTCTGTTTCATATTTCCTCAATGCTTCCTCGCCGTTCTCTGCTTCAATCACCTCTCGGAAACCCCGACCATTCAAAGCATTCCGTACAATCCGCCTCGTAAACGCCGAATCATCAACGACCAATATTTTCGTACCCATTTTTTCACCTCCTTGTTTTCCATCGCCTGTTTTCATGTCAAGAATTAAGCTGCGGCTTTATCTAAGGCTGGTGTAACCGCTTCTCTGCTCGAAGAGTGACATGCGCATACCTTCTCAGCTAACATTAGCTGCATACCTCTGTTCCTCAACCAACGAATCAAACAAACTATTCACATCCAAAATCAAAGCAGGCTTCCCATCCCCCAAAATCGTAAACCCGGCAAAAACCCTACTCTGCCTCACAAACCTGTCCAAAGGCTTAACAATAATATCTTGCTTATCCAAGAGAGCATCAACACCTAAACTGAGAAACTCGTTCTCACGATTCACAAGCACTATCAACACACTCTTCTCTCCCTCATGAGGAAAACCAAAAAAATCCGACAACCTCAACAACGGAACATTCCCCTCAGACAAAACAGCTACCTCACGACCAAGCATCCTCTTAACATCTTTAGCCTTCACCCTGACCGACCTCACAACACTGGTCAGAGGAACAGCATAGATTTCCTCTCCCACCTTCGTCAACAAAGCTGAGATAATGGCCAACGTAAGCGGAAACCTCAACGTAACCTTCATGCCCTTTCCAGCTTGAGTGCCCACTTGAACCGTTCCGCCAAGAGACTCAACCGTTCTCTTAACCACGTCAAGCCCAACACCCCTACCAGAAACCTCAGTAACCTTCTCAGCTGCACTAAACCTGTTATCAAACAACAATGCCACAGTTTCTTCATAACCTAAGCGTGCTGCTTCCTTTCCGCTTAGTATCCCCCTATCCACTGCAACCCTCTTCACCTTCTCCACACTGACCCCTCTACCGTCATCCTCCACTTCAATGAGGGCATAATCCTTCTCTCTTCTAGCGATCAACCTGACTGTTCCAACCGCTGGTTTTCCCAATCTCTCTCTTTCGTGTGGCACCTCTATGCCATGATTCACCGCGTTCCTCAGCAAATGAACAAGCGGCTCTCCCAACTTATCCACAATCTTTCTGTCAAGCTCAATCTCACCGCCCTCAAGCACTAAAATAACCTGTTTCTGCTCTCTTCTCGCCAAATCCCGAACCATTCTCGGAAACCTACGAAATATCTGCCCAACAGGAACCAAACGAGCCTGCATAACATTGAACTGCAAGTCAGAAACCATCCTGCCCAAAGCATCTAAAGCGCCGGGCATATCTCCAAACTTTTCTGAGGCATACAGCTGATCCAACAACATCTTGTTAACCAACAACTCCTCTACGAGACCCGCCAGCGTATCCAATGTCTCAACGTCAACCTTTATCTCACGAATCTTCTCAATAGACGAAGGCTTCTCAGCTAATCTTACACCCTCAGGAGCTCCTGAACCCAGTTTTTCACCTGGAGCAGACAAAAGACGATTCAGCTTCGACAAGGATCCAGCTACATCCGCTTCATCATTACCACCTGAAATCCTTCTGAGAGACAGCTCCAAATTATCAAAACACTCAAAGAAAACTTCAACCATCTCAGACGTCAGCTTTGCGTCCTTCTTTCTCACCTTATCCAGAACGTCTTCAATCGCATGACACAGCCCTGCAAGCTTATTATAGTTCATAGTGGCTGCCATGCCCTTCAAACTGTGAGCCGCCCTAAACATCTCATCAATAGACTTCAAGTCAGCCGGGTTCTTCTCCAACTTCAATAAGGACTCATTCAACAACTGCAGGTTCTCTTTCGCTTCGCTCAAGAACATATCTTTATACTTCGACACGTCCATAGTTGGCACTCACACCTTCTACAGAAGTTGAATTATCCCCTCGCTAATCTTAAACACGGGAAGAACATGATCTGCGTCTCCCTTCTCGATGACTTCCCTAGGCATACCGAAGATCAGAGATGTAGCCTCATCTTGCGCAATCGTCCTGCCGTTTCTTCGTTTAATAGCCCTCATACCCTCTGCTCCGTCCCTGCCCATGCCAGTCAAAATGATTCCAACAGCGTTTTCACCATAGACTTCTGCAACCGACTTCATGGTCACATCAACAGAAGGCCGCAGACTGTGAACAAGAGGACCCCTGTTTAAGCGGATAACGCCCTTCGTTACGCCATCTGTCATTGTTTTCTTCACGGTCATGTGAAAATCTCCAGGGGCAACGAACGCTTTTCCAAGCTCTATCAGGTCTCCTTCTTCGGCTTCTTTCACCTCGATTTCAGACATTCGATTCAACCGTTCTGCTAGGGATTTAGTGAATTTCGCAGGCATGTGTTGAACGATAAGGATTGCAGCTGGAAAGTTTGAAGGAAGCTCTGACAGAATCAGCTCCAAAACAGATGGTCCACCAGTGGATGATCCAATGACAAACACTTTCTCCCTAACGACGAGACCAGGCGCCAAAAACTGCTTGACTCGTTCTCTGGCAAGTATAGATTTAATCTTCCGAATGTTAACCGTTGAAGCTCTTTTTATCTTCTCTGTAAGCTTGTCTTTAACCTTTCCAATGTCAACGGAGACAGCGCCAGACGGTTTAAGAACAAAATCCACGGCACCAGCCTCCAGACACTCTATGGTTGCAGCTGTCCCCTCCTGGGTATAGGCGCTTAACATTATCACGAGAGTAGGAAATTCCTTCATGATACGCTTAAGGGTGCGCAACCCGCCCAAGCCAGGCATAAGATAATCCAAAGTGATCACATCCGGTCTTAAAGTCGACAATTTTTCCACGGCATCGTTGCCATCTTTTGCAACTCCAACAACCTCGATTTCAGGGTCAGAATTCAACATATCAGCAACTAACGTTCTCATGAAGAATGAATCATCAACTACCAGCACCTTTACCATTTCTGTTATCCCCCGAAAGCCTGTTGCTCATCTCGTAACCCCAACAAAAAAAGGGAAAATGTTGTCGATTGAAACCGCCCATTGAGAAAATATTTCTCACTTACCCTTTGGCTTTTCAACAGGTTTTTCCTTTGCAGCTCTGCGGGTTGCACGCTATAGAGGTTTACGTTCTGTTGTTTCTGCTACTTTCTTCTCTGGTTTCAACTGCTCTTCTTTTGGCAACGTTTCCTTAAGCGCTTGCCACTCTGTTGTTTCCTTTTCTTTTGGCAGCTTTTCCTCTGGCATTTCTTGTTTTGGTGTTAGTATTTCTATTTCCATCGATTTCTCTGTTTCTTCAGCCAGCTTTTCTTCAGGAGCCTTTTCTTTCTTCCTTGGCTTGACTCTGCGATATTCTCTTGCTGATGTCCTCGCTAACTCGATGAGTTCTTTTTCAGAGAGAACCTTTTCCAGGTCAAGCAGTATTATTAACTTCTCTCCTAAGGTTCCTATGCCCTTTACGTAGTCAATGCCTATTTTTTTGGTTATCATCTCTGGAGGCAGCTTGATGTCTCCTTTGGGCAACCTCAGTACGTCGGTTACTTCGTCTACGAGCAACCCAAAGGTGCCATCGTCAATCATTGCTATCACAATGTGCTTACCCGTGTGTTCTTCGTCTTCTCTTTTCAGCAGGAACCTCTTTTCGAGGTCTATCACACCGACGATTTTGCTCCTAAGATTGATGACGCCCTTCAAAAAATCTGGAGAGTTAGGGATCATCGTTATCGTTCCTGTTTTGACGATTTCCCTAACATCTAGGATCCCGACGCCGTATTCTTCGTTGCCGAGGGTGAAGACCACGAACTGAGTTGTGTCTCTTTCTTCGATTGCTGGTTCTTCCACGATTGCCGCTACTTCTTGCTTCGTCCTTGCTACCGTCCTCGACATTCTAGTCAGCCTCTATCTTTCTCTTCTTCGCCATTTTCCTAGAGCTGACCCTTTCCGCCACCCTTGCCTCTCCAGCCTCTTGGACTACCTTAAACAGTTGCAGTGATCCGCTGAGTTCCTTTGCCATAGCACCCAATTCTTGGGAAGACGAAGTCATCTGTTGCATAGCAGCGGTTTGCTGTTGCATGGAGGCAGACATTTTTTGTGCACTTGCACTGTTCTGTTCGGATATAGACGCTACTTCGTCTATTGCCTTTGTTACCTGCTGGGACCCAGCTGATTGTTGTTGACTGGCGGCGCTTATCTCTTGAGCTTTAGCCGTTATCTCTTGTGCTCCAGCGGAGATCTGGTCTAGGATAGACAGAGCGGTATCAACGATTTTGAGGCTTTCACCAACTTGTTCTGTTCCCTGTGTCATGCCAGACACTGCGCTACCTGACGCCTTTCTTACACCACCGACTAGTCCCTCGATTTCGCCAGTCGCCGTCTTTGACCTTTCAGCCAACTTCCTAACTTCATCCGCAACAACTGCGAATCCTCTGCCCGCTTCTCCTGCCCGAGCCGCTTCTATTGCCGCGTTTAAAGCTAGCAGATTGGTTTGATCCGCGATATCGTTGATCGTTCCCACGATGGCTGCGACTTCTTGTGCGCTCTCATCCACTTTCTGAACTGTATCTGTGTTAGCTCTCACAATTTCGTCGATTGCCTTCAGTCTCGTAGCCGCTTCTTGTCCTGCTTCAGTGCCCTTTGCAGCAAGCTTAGCCGCTTCCGCTGTTGTGTTTGCCGCTGATCGAGCGTTGGTTGCACCTTGCTGGATGCTGGTGGATAGATCTGCGATGGCCTTTGTGGTTTCTTCTAGCCGTTTGGATTGTGTCTGGGCTCCCTCAGCTACTTGTCCAACGATGTCTGCTACTTGGCGCAGAGCAGCGTTGACCTGCGTTGAAGAAGAAGCCACTTGGTCGGCTCCCACTGTGACTCTCTCGCCCACAACCCTAGCCTTTCCGATGAGTGCACCTATATCGCCCACCGTTTGGTTAATGGTTTCTCCTATAGCTTTGAAATCGCCCGCTGCCTTCTCCAGAGCCACCTTTTGAGTTAGGTCGCCCCTAGACATCGCAACGAGAACCCTTTGAACCTCTCTAATTGGAACAATTATCGAGTCGATCAAGCTGTTCAGTGTGTCTACAAGGTCTTTCCATGAACCCGTAACACCTGGCACAGATGCCCTCTCCGACAAGTTTCCTTCTTCTCCTGCTACTCTCGCAACTCTGCTAACTTCGCCAGCCAGCCTGTTTAGGCCGTCTAGAGTCTTGTTGATGGTGTCAGCCATCACCTTGAAGTCACCAGCAACCTCCAGCTCAAACTTCTCCGTCAATTTTCCTTCAGATATGGCGGTGAGAATTCTGCTAACCTCAAGCGTCGGCTTAGCAACTGACTCAATCAAATAGTTCAGCGTGTCCACAAGGTCCTTCCAAGATCCAGAAACACCTTCAACCGTTGCTCTCTCTGAAAGATTACCCTCAGTGCCAGCCACCTTTGCTACCCTGCTAACCTCAGATGCCAACCTGTTCAAGTCATCAACCATACCATTGATTGCATCGGCCAGAGCCTTTACTTCCCCGGCTGCGGGTACCTCCACCTTCTGTGTCAGATCACCCTTTGATATGGCCACAGTGACCTTAGCGATTTCTCTCACTTGTACAGTAAGTGCGTCCACCAATCCGTTCAATGTGTCAACAACGTCCTTCCAAGAACCACCGACACCTGGAACCTCCGCGTGCACTCCGAGTTTTCCTTCAACACCCACTTCCTTGGCGACTCTTGACACTTCTGACGCCAATGTGTTGAGGGAATCCACCATACTGTTGACTACACCAGCTAAGACCTCGAAGTCTCCGGCTACTTTTATTGTCACTTTCTGTGTCAAGTCACCTTTCGCAATGGCGGTGACTATTCTGCCAACTTCTTGCACTGGTCCAACGACAGACTCAAGCAAAGTGTTTAGCGTGTCCACGATGTCTTTCCAACTGCCTTTGACACCTTCCACCGTAGCTCTCTCACTGAGTTTGCCTTCAACTCCAGCAACTTTGGCAACACGAGAAACTTCGTCAGCTAATCCACCGATCAATTCTACCATGCCATTGTACGAATCTGCTAGCTCACCGAAGATGTCCTCTTGCTCCTTTCGTATCTGCACTGTTAAGTCGCCTTTCCTGACGGCTTCTAAGCCTTCCAATAGCCTCTGCAACTGCCTCGTTGAATACTCATCCATCGAACTTGTTTCCACCATACTTGTTTTCGACTTAGACACTTTTCTAACATCTCCATTTTTTGAAATTTTACCGATGTCAAAGACTATGCTATGGCTATATCTAAGGCTGGTGTAACCACTAGTATATCCTACCAGTGACTATTCAGAATTCATATCCAAAAATCAATAGCCAAAATACACATCCTCAACGAAATCGCCACCTAAAAAATCAAGCTGAATCAGTTTCGACTCCGACAACGATTCAGAAGTCTGCAGAATCGTTAATTCTGCATGTTGAACACATGGTTAGCAATGAGCGCACTTTCAATAGATAGCAAAGCCATCCGTACGAAAAAGGACAGTTTAGGCGAGGGTGTCCTCTTCAGTTTTGAAACCTTAAGCGAGATCGAATCAGCCTTAGAAGAAATCTTTTCACCCTCAGCAGCCTCCGTGATCCTACGTACAGCGGCTAAGAGAAGCGGTGAAAAAACATGCAAGAAAATCATGAAAAACGCTGGAACCAAAGAGAAAGCGCTAAATCATCTTGTTAAACTAGAAAACGATGAAAACTGGGGAAAATCATCCTTCCAGAACATCGACTTTGCGAAAAGACCTGGGAAAGTCATAATCATCGATTCATTTGAAACAGTAGCCCGCAAAACCACTCAGCCATGTTGCCACCTCTTCAGAGGTTTCCTGGAAGGCTTCCTCTCAGAGCTGTGCGGAAAACCAATCGAAATTACTGAGGAAAAATGCGCTGGAAGAGGAGACGAACACTGCAAGTTCATATTTGAATAGCACAAACTTGCATTTGTCTGTTATAGTTTAACATCAAGACGAGCTTAGTTGACTACAAACTTCCATTCTCAAGTCAAATACGCAGAAACTGTCACTGACCCTCGTAACCAATGGTTACACTAGCCTTAGATAATGCCAAGGCATAATCAAAAGGTAGAGTGTGAACAAAACATGAAGATATGGAAGAAACTGTTGAGGGCAAAGAGAGCGTTTTCTCCTGTAATTGCATCTTTGATTCTAATGTTGCTCGCAGTTGCCGCTGGCGTCGTCGTCTACTCGTACACCATGGGATGGCTCGGAGGAGCCACAACGACTGCTGGAGGCACACAAGGAAAACTGCAATTTGACTCCATCTATGCAGATGCAACGGCAGATGAAATATACATATACATCAGAAACACTGGCGGCAAGGACATCTTGCTTTCAAAGACATATATTGACGGAACCGACACAGCGAACGAAACCGCGATTGCTGCTGCAGGTGTTCCACTGACTGTGCAATCTGTGGCGTACCTAAATGTCACGAAGACCATGACCACAGGTTATTTCTACGAAGTGAAAGTGACCTGTAAAGACGGTACTACAATCTCTCAATCCGTAGAAGCCAAATAAGAATCCCTTTCTCTTTCCCCTCTATTCGCAGCTTCTTGAACGAGAGGTAGGCTGAAGAAGATGTTTCGCTCCCTTTTTCATGACAAGCGAGGAGTAAGCGAAGTTGTTGCAAGTTTAATGATGATCCTAATAGTTACAATCGCCGGCACAGCACTGTACGCTTACAGTGTGAACTCACTTGGTTCATCAGGAAGCTCCTTTCAACTGGAGACAGCCAAGAAGGAAGAACTAGCTCGAGAACGATTATCAATAACCACAGTATGGTGGAACGTCTCAACTGACTACATGAACATAACAGTTCTAAACTACGGAAAAATCGAACTTGTCATCGACGCCGTGTACATAGACGGCACACAAGTTTCCGCCTCAGCCTACACAGACGGAAGAGGGGAAACCACAGCAAAGGGAAGCCTTGTTTCTGTCAAATTCACTTCACCAGTCCCGATCACAGTAGATCAAACCTACGAGATAACAGCTGTCAGCGAGCGGGGAAGCAGAGATGTGGTGTACTGGGAAGCTTAGCCACGACAAGCGAGGAGCAGGCTCCATAATCGGAGCAGTATTCATTCTACTCATCATCATGTCTGGCTTCACATTTTACACTCTCAACATCAACGTAACAGAAGATTACACAACAACTTTAAAAGACATGCAAGAGCTGGACTTCAGAAAAAACAAGGAAAGCATCGAGTTTAAAAGTGTCTCGAAAACCAGCGGAGATAAGCTAAACATAACTGTCAAGAATACCGGTTCTTATCAGATCCATCTCATCTGGCTAGGAATTTTCAACGAGACCGCCACTCCTGACACCCAAGACTACTATGAACTAGATGTTTACGCTGATCCAGATGACACAGTGACTAACATAGGTTCCAGCGTCACAATTTCCGCGGGTCACCTAAGAATCCAATTAGTCACGAAACTTGGAAACACATTCGGCACAAGCTATCCTGAAGAAGAAACCGGATACAATTTTGTAGATGAAGAAGGTGACCCTCCCACAATAGGAAGCCACAGTCTCTTTTCAGCGCAACAAGCAGGTCCAGACGGCATAGTGGATACTCTAACAGAGGAGAATATTGTGGGCTCTTACACGGAGCTTTGGTCAGATACGTTCAAACCAACAGCTGCGGCTACTTGGGAAAATAAAAGCCTAGATTCTTATGGTGTTCCAGCGAATAGTGTTGCAATCGTTCATATTTACCAGGATGAATCAGCTAACGCAAAGAAAGATGGTGGTGTGAGAGCAGTAGGCAGCTCCTTGAATCGTTACATTCCTATGCATGAAGCTGAAGCTGGTGGACTCGTCATTGTATCTATGATGGTTCAAGTTAATGCAAATGAAAGCATCGAGATTTATGCTGAGACTATTGCTGATAATACAATCTCGTTTCGAGTCATTGGATACTTTACTGGAACCACTTACACAGAGAAGTTTGAAAATTGGAATCCAGACTATGATAGTTCCTGGACGGACAAAGACCTCTACACGGATTATGGAGTACCGAAAGGTAGTGTGGCTGAAATCTTTGTCGCCAACGCTGATACTGGTGCTCAGAGAAATGTAGGTGTGAGGACAGATGGCTCATCCCTAGACAGATACGTATCAATTCATGAGTCAGAAGGAGGCGGACAGGACGGATTTACCATGGGCGTCAAGACCGACGCGAACACTGGAAAAATTGAGTGTTATAATACCGGCACCACTGGTAACTTCTACCTTCTAGGCTATTTCGACAGCAACATTGACTACGTTGAGAGGATGGACAGTTTGGATGCTGCGAGCGCCGATGTATGGGAAGATGAAACACTTCCAACTCCTGCAAACGCAGTTGTTGAAGTTTTGGTGGAAAACGATGCAGACGGAAGAGAAAGATATGGTGGTGCCAGAGCTAACTCTTCATCTCTTGATAGACGAGTACTGATTCATGAGGGTGAATCAGGCGGATTGACGGGTGGAAGATGGAGCGTCCAGTCCGATGTCTCAAGCACCATAGAGATTTATGAGGACAGAACCCAAGACATCAAGTTTTCTTTAGTGGGGTATTGGATATTGGAAAACTATCAGTTAAACTTGGAGGTTCAATGGACAACAGCCGAGTATGACGAAGCAAATGAATGGTTGAGTATTTATGGAGGAACGATGGGATCAGAAGACATTCTCGTAGACGTCTGGAACGGCACTGCATGGAATAATGTTTTCACAGATTTGTCAAGTGGATGGAATAGTGTTGATGTCTCTTCCTACTTGACTTCATCGACCTTCACGATTAGATTTAGATCAATAGGTGATGCTACTCAAGCCGACGAATGGGAAATAGATGCAACATTCTTGCATGCTTGGACTTGAGAAAAGATGAGCAAGACCTCTATCAACCAACAACGCATTCTCTCTCGATTCCAGAAGTTGATCAGCAAAATCAAAGCGAAAGTGTCTTTCATCAACAAACGACTTCACAAGCTGAGTAGAAACGCAAAGAGATTATTAATCATCAACACTGCGAAAATCAAAATGGGTACACTCAAGCAACACATTGACACTATTGCAAAAAGCGTAGTGGCCAAACTAAGAAAACTAGGAATCCCCGTCGATTTTTGGAGGCTCAGTCTCGAAAACAAACCTCACACATCTCAACCACAAAAAGCTCTGCTTAAAGAAACAGAATCATCGGCGCGGGCGCAACCGCTCGCCTTTAAGGAATTCTACGCGGTTAATGCTCCATTCGGATACGTGGGGATAGACGTCAACAAGGAAACTGGAAAACTTCAGTATCTAACCGTTGAACCAACAATGGACGAACACGAGAAACAAACTCTCAGAAGACTCAAAACAATCATAAAGGAAGAGGCTAACGTTCCCTTATTCATTCTCAAGGACGAAACTCTCACAGAAGACTATCTAACAAATCAAATCAAACGAGCCATGAAAACCTTCAAACTAAAGATCTCCGAAGACTCAGTTGAAAAATTCATCTACTACATGAAAAGAGACTTCCTCGGCTACGGCATCCTCGACATCCTCATCCGAGACCCAAACATCGAAGACATCAGCTGCAACGGCACAGAAATTCCAATCTATGTTTGGCACAGATACCACGAGTCAATTCCCACCAACGTCATATACCACTCAAAAGAAGAATTAGGCTCCTTCATCACACGACTAGCCTACAAAGCAGGACACCAAATATCAGTTTCAAGGCCAATCCTTGAAGGAGCCCTTCCCGAAGGGTTCAGGGTACACCTCACCTTAGAGGAAATTTCCAAACGAGGAGACACATTCACCATAAGAAAGGTCAGGGCAAATCCCTTCACCGTTGTTGACCTAATCAACTCCGGCACGATATCACCTCAGATGGCAGCCTACTTTTGGATACTCATCGAAAACCTAAGGTCCATCATAGTTGCCGGCGCAACCGCGTCAGGTAAAACTGCTCTACTAAACTCGATCTCGATGTTCATAAGACCCGAGATGAAAGTCGTCACCATCGAAGAAGTCCGTGAACTTCGGCTCCACGAGAACTGGATACCAATGGTAACACGCCCCTCATTTCAAATAGGAGTCCAGGAAGTAAACCTCTTCGACCTGCTCAAGTCATCTCTGAGACAGCGACCAGACTACATAGTCGTAGGCGAGATAAGAGGCGAAGAAGCCTACACGCTTTTCCAAAGCATCTCAGTCGGTCACGGCGGTCTCTGCACAATTCACGCCGAAAACGTAGAGACAGTAGAGAAAAGGCTGCTAACCAAACCAATGAATATCCCTCCAATGCTAATCCCGATGATGAATGCCATTGTCTTGATAGGCAGAACAAAACTTCGAGGCACCACAGTCCGCCGAGTCCACGATATCTCGGAGATCACAGGAATCAACGATAAAACTGAAAGAGCAAAGTTCAAAAAGATGTACGAATGGGACCCAGGAAGCGACTCCTTCATATTCAGCCCGAAATCAGCCAGCGAAAGCTACATCTTCAAAAAAATCACTGAACTCAAGCATATCCCCGTGGATGCCCTATTAAACGAGCTGAAGAAACGGGAACACGTCCTAAAGTGGATGGTTCGCAGGAACATCAAGAGCTACAATGATGTAGCCAACGTAGTGAGAAGATACTACCTCAATCCAAACGATGTTTACAACAGAGCGAGGCTGGAAATCTAATGGTGAAAACAGAAAAAGCATCGTACCTGACAACGCTAAGTTACAGACTATTTGGGAAGATGACGCCTCGTTTCTCTCGTTTCACGGCTTTCAAGCAGATCTATCTGAAAAGCGGAATTTCCAGATTATACGAGTCTTATATGGCCCTCATGCTGTTTGCTTCCTTAACTGCGTTTGTTTCAGCATTCACAATAGGCGCTATAATGCATCATTTTCTCTTCAACTTAACATTGTTCCAATACTTTATGGCAGTTCTTACCCTTTCAGGCATAATTTCACTTACAGTTCCGATAACCTTCGTTGCGTATCCCATTTACCGTCGAAGTCAAAGAAGGAAGGAGATAGACGCGAACCTTGTTTACACCACAGGATACATGGCAGTGTTGTCCGCCGGAGGCGTCTCAATTGAAAGAATGTTCGAACGAGTAACTCAGGTGGAGCAACATCCTGCGATTAAAGACCTCGCCAGACGGCTCATTACAAACGTCAAGATGTTTGGGTTAGACGTAACCTCGTCACTGGGAGACCTCCAACTTCACAGCCCCTCAGAAGCCTTCTCAAAGCTCCTTACCGGAATCACAAACACAGTGAAGACAAGCGGAGACCTAAAAAGCCTTCTAACCTTCGAGACAAAGAGACTTCTCCACGCCAAACGTGAACAACTAAAGAAAACCCTAGGCACCTTAGTAGCCCTTGGAGAAATCTACATCTCAGCAATGGTCATGGGTCCAATAGTCTTCATAGTCATGCTAACAATTATGTCGATTATGGGCAACGTCGCATTCGGTCTATCTCCCGTGGAACAACTAAACCTCCTAGTTTTCTTAGGACTCCCAATGATCAGCACGATCTTCATCATCATCTTAAACGGCGTCCTACCGGAGGAAGAATAGCATATGTACTTCAAACAGAAATACAGAATCGCTGTTTGGGCGGTCTCAGGCTCAGTCGGACTTTCAATTATGTTAATCCCAATTCTGCTAGGACTCTACACACCTCAAGAACCCTATCTAATCCCGCTAAGCCAGAAAGTGAACAACACCATGACCTTCGGCCTACTCATTGCGTTCACGTTTCCAGCCATAGTTGAATTTAACAACTATAGATGGGGCAGAGAAGTAGACAGAAAC
>JAOZHR010000003.1 GCA_026014805.1 Candidatus Bathyarchaeota archaeon
AATTGGTTTGCAGAAAAAGTTTAGTAAAATACACCTCACAAACCAAGCTTGCGCAAGCCAAAACCAAAAACACTTTTATTTTTTTGTAAAACACATCACACACACTCGCATGTGCGCGCAAAAGGTTTTAACTCTGTCGAGTGAAAAAGAATGTCCCATGAGGGCTATAGACGCAAAGATTCTCGAAGAACTAGAGATGCTTTACGGGGACAAAGACTGTTTTCATCCGCTTCACAATTGGTTCGGAACCGCAGAAGCATACTGGACCAACTTGGAACGTCTCTTCATGGTTGCCGATTATGCAAAGAAACACAATCCCACCGTAGCTGGGAAGATAGCTGCGTATAGTAAACAAATTGTTGAATTGTTTCACCAAACTAAGGAGTATGCTAGCGAGTGGGATTCCAAGCGCAAAGAAAAACACAGAAGCTCGCAGGAAACTGAGGATTTTGCTGAGGCTACGGATGAAAGGCTGGATGCACTAAATAGATGGACAGTTTCCCAAGAAAAACTGCGACATGTAGTCTTGGGACTTGTGGGACTTCTGTACTCGGTTGCCTCCGAATAGTAATGCCCTTAGTTTCAAAAGTGCGTCATTCCTTAGCAAAACTGTGCGCGCAGAATTAAACGTTAATTATTCTATTCCCTCTACAGATGTTTCTTTATCCACCAAACCTTGGACAAAAAAATATAAAGTAAATGTGACAATTGAATAGTTGAAAGTTTAAAGAAGGTGTTTTGGTTGATTGGAAGAGAAAAAGAACAAACTGCAGACATTTTTGTGCAAGGCGGTGTAGCCATCGCTGCGGGGTGCATAATATTTGCCGCGCTGTTTCTCCCATGGTTAGACGTGCAGGAAAATGCAATTTACGGATTAACCCACGCCCAGAACCAAGCACAGTTAGTTATTCCAATGGTTTTAATTCTCCTTACAATCTTAACGATTTTCGGTGGAACTATACATATTCTCGGGTATAGAGTTGGAATACAACTTGCAACAGTCGCTTCAGCCATTGGTTTTTTCATATCCGTCATGGTAATAACCATCACTCTTGCTAGTGCAAATGATCTAGAAGGAAATACGCTTAATCTTCTAATTGGACCTTGGATTGCTGCCGCAGGGGCAATCTTCGGAACTATCAGCTCGAAACTTGAACGAAAATAACAGAAACGATAGCAATTGTCGACGCTTCAATCCCGATCATTGCTAATTCTTACTCTCCCTATCTCTGCAGGCACTCATGTCTGTTAGCCATACAAATTTAAAATACTTTTGAACTAACTTAGTATGAGGGAAGTCTATGAGTGAAGGCATGAGAGGCGAAGCACGGGAGAAAAAGCCCAAGCCTCTAACAAAGAAGGAAAGGAAAGTAAAGCGAAAGAAAAGAAAACTCGCAAGACTGCAAAAACAGAGTGCGTAGATACGCAATCCTAGGATAAGCCCCGCGATAACCCGGAACCTGGAGCCGGTGTTCAATGACGCACTTGTCTGAATCAAATGCAGATTTTTGGCATGTAGCTAAGGCATGTTATTCTTTGACCCCACAGAAATCGTGTTACACCAGGAATAATTCTTTGAAAGAGAGGAAAGCCGACAAATTTAAATCGAGAATGTTCTTGAGGATACTGGTGCGTAGTTGAGGCTTGCGTTGCAAAGTGAGGCTTGAGGCTTTTCGACTGTTGCAAATTAAGGCTTTTTAACTTAGTAAGTAGTTTATTTTCAAGAGGAAAAGATTTGACCAAAATAAAAGGCGTTGTTTTAGTGAAAGATGAAAATAGGCAAGTAAGAATTTTTACTAAATACATTTACTTAAAAATGAAAAATTCGGGAAGAAAAATAGAGTTGATAAGAGAGGCGTCAAATGTAGAGGAATTGTTACAGTAATTTACGCATTTCTCCTATGAGTTGTTTTTAAAGTCCACCAGTTTTGTGTTCTTAGTTGCTTCTACTCTCGTGTGATTTATTCCAAAAATGTTTTCGACAATCCTTTTTATGACATTCATTGCCCTTAGCCTTGTTTTTTCCAGTTCATCTAAAATCATCTTGCGAGAATTTATTTTCTCAACTATGGATTTTTGGATGGATAGATGTGGAACAGGAATTTTTACCGATTTTAGAACTTGAAGATTAATGTTTTTCTGAGATACTCCTCTTGCTTTTTGAATATAATACGGCTTCAGGGTATGTAGGTAATACATCAGATATTCACTCATGATTTTGGAACTTTTTGGCTTTAATGAAGCAATTGCTTGGTTTGTGCATGCATCAATGTCAAGAATTGAAACTTTAGCTATTGTTGCAAATATAGAGACTAGAACAGTTCCTTGCGATAACATTTTCGCACTTGAATTTTCTAATGCTTCTTTGGTTATCTTCTCTTCTGTGTCTTTAACATACTCTAACTCTACTAAATCAGAAATTTTTACCCAAGGTATATTGCCTTTGAAATAGGTTGTAATTGTCCTTGAAGGTGTTCCTCCAGATGTTATCTCTTCACATAAATTCTCCAAGTCTTCAAACTGCCAGTCTCCATCAAAGTCAGTTCTATCTACAATGCCTTCTTTGATTGATGAAGTTGTTCTTGACGTATTTTCTATAATCGATTCTTGTTTTGCAAAACGCTCCACAATTGACTTCTGAGCTTCAATTGATGGCAAAGGTATTTCTAAATCCAGAACATCACGAGGTCTTATTGCAGCATAATTTGTCGTTCCTTTTACTTTAGGTTGTATCAATTCTTCATAAGGACCATATCTGATTAAGTAGTCGAAGTATTGTGGAAGAACTCGTGTTTTACCCAAGTCAAATAAGAAATAATGTGATGACACAATTGCACCATCAAGCTCTTTCGGTATAATGCCAAAGCTTCCATTTTTTGCATCTATCTCTGCAACTATGAATTGCCCTGTTTTTGCTATTTTCTGTTTCTTGGTCTTCAGTTTTCTACCAAGAATTTTGTCTCTTTTGACAACACCTTTTCCATACCATTGAACCCTTACTCTTTGATATTTCTGTGTGTTATCGATAAGGACGTACTTTTTATCTTCTGTCATTATTTCTGAGAACTTGATTAAAGGGTATTTAGGTTGGAATCTATCTGCGATTTTTAGCCTTGGTTTGTAGGTTTTAACTAGCAGTTCATATTTAGTTTTCTCGATTGTTTCAATATTAACAATCCAAGATTTCGATGACTCTGCTCTATCTGACCATTTACTAAGCAAATCAGGAATATCATTGCCATTAACAGGTCTCCTTAAATCACTCTTAAGGTCAAAACCATCAGCCATAAGATTATAAAACCAAACTTTCTTTGTTCCAGCACTATCTTTTCTAAAGACAATGATGTTAGTCTTGTTATTTGCATAAGGGCGAAATATTCCTTGAGGTAAAGAAATTACACCTTCTATATCACAGTTCTTCAAGAGGAACTTCCTAACTTCACGCAAATTCCCTCTAAATAACAGCCCCTCAGGAACTACAACCGCAGCTCTTCCGCCCTCTTTAAGGCTTGTGTATATATGCTGAATGAAAATTGCATCCCCACTATTAGAAGGAATAGAATAGTAATCTCCATAATCTGTTTGCTGTCCATAAGGTGGATTAGCGAGGACTACGTCAAATTCTTCTTTTATGGGATTTGCCAGACTATCCATTTGCTTGATGTTAGTGTGTCCATCTCCAGTAAGAATCATGTTCATCTTAGCGATTCTTGCAGTGTTTGTTAATTCTCTACCGTAAACAGTCTTTCCTTTCAATATCTCGTTATTCTCTTTAGTGTTCGCACATCTCTTTTTTATATAGTTAAATGCAGCAATCAAGAATCCACCAGTGCCACAGGTCGGATCATAAATCTTTTCTCCAAATTTTGGCTCTATGAGTTCTATCATAAATTTGACTAAATGCCTTGGTGTGAAATATTCTCCAAGGTCATTACCAACTATTACAGAGTCTTTTAGGAAATACTCAAAGGCATCTCCCTTAACATCTGAATCAGCATCCATCAATCTTATAGAATCTAATTTTTTTACTATTGCAACCAATGTTTTAGGATTTCTGATTAAAAGTTCCTTATTGAAAACATCTCCACTGTGATTGTATCTATCTACTAAGTAGGGAAGGACTGTATTGTTAATGTAATTCATCATTCTTTTCTCGTCTAAATCTGAAAAAGCCTCCCAACAATATTGTTCTTCAAGGATTCGAGGTGCACCTTCTTCTTCTCTCTCGATTTCCATTTCACTGATTAATTTCAGAAATAATAGGTTTGCAAATTCTGTAAATCTTTCTATGCCTTCACGTAAACCCTCTTTTCGAAAAAGGTCATTTGCCCATTTGAAAATGTTTATGAGTTCAGCTCTTGTGTGTTTAGTTTTTGGCGATACTTCTGAAATGCTGTAGCCTTCTTTCAGAAAACGCAATAGCCTTTTTTCTGGAATTAGTTGGGTAACTGCAGTTCCATCAATGAGCAATTCTCTTTTGGCTTCGGTATGCCATGACTTGAAAAACGCACCATCATAAGCGAAAATAATTTTCACTTCAAGAGGGTTAGCATATTTTTCTTCTGCTTCTTTTATTGCTTGATCTATATTTCGCCCTTTCCGCTTTGCCTCTATGATAGCAATTGGTTCATCAGTCTCAGATTCATAGAGAACATAATCAGGGCTATTCCCAACAAGCTTCTTATTTTGTTCCACTGTTTTTGCTCGTTCTGTGAAAACATTACAATCTTTGCTAGATTCGTCAGTTTTCCAACCAAGGTTTGTTAGAATGAGATCTATATGCTTCCTTGTAGCTGACTCCAAAGATCGAGTCAGTTTTTGAGCCATCTCTCTCCCTCATTTTTCAAAGTCTAGAGTCAACACTGAACTCAGGTTTATCCACTCTACTATTCTCCCTTTTCACTGTTTAGTTTTTCGATGACAAGTCTTTTTCCTTCTATCCTAGCAATGAGTGGCTCTTTTGGCTTGAAGGGAAAAGCACTATCGTTTATTAAGCCTTTTTTCAGATAAATGGTGTGCCTTGAGCCTCAGTTTGCAACACAAGCCTCAACTACGCACCAGTTCCTTCTTGAGGGTACTGTGTCCTCTGCGTCGGATTTGAAACGTGTTTTTTTTCGTCGGATGGTTTGATGTTGCAAAAACGGTGGCGAAACAATTTCTTTATAGATGGTCGGTATTCGGTTTAGCAACGATTGGGTTGCTTCATCTAAAGTAATATTATTTTCTTTTGTATACTGGAAAACCCTCTGGAGTATAACTGTGAGGGTTTCAAAAAGCTCTAGATTCAACCTGTGCATACGCATCAATTCATCAAGTGTATCTCTCGTTTCTCTAATGAGATCATATGACAATCAATTCACCTGTTATCTTTCATCCATTTTTCACGCCGCTTTTTAGCCTCTTCTATAAGTTCAACAGCAGGGAAAATTCTTTCTTTGATGTCCTTTTTCACTGTCTTAACATCTTCTTCTATTTTCTTCATATCCAAACCTTTTTTGAGTTGAATTTTGCTCTCTAGCACGGTTATTCGCTCATCTATGTCCTGCATCCAACCTTCTAATATCTCCAAAATATTGCTGTTAGTCTTGATTTCAAGCACCATTTTTCGAAGCATAGGGTTTAGGTTAAGGATATAGTTTTTCAGAATGGGTCGACCAATCGGTAGCAGTTGGATGAGTTCTTCGATTTCAGCATCTAACTTGTTGAGGTATTCTCGTCGTTCTGTGTACCAACTTTCACGAGGATTCATTTTTATCCTTCCGTGAATGAGTTGACTTTGTTTCTCGTTCAATCCAAAGTTCTATGGCTTCTTCAACGAGGTCTGCTAAATTTAAGTCATGTCTAATTGCCTGTATTCTTGCCTCTTTCCATATGTCAGCATTCACTCTTAGAGAAGTTACTATTTGCTTCTTTTTATCACCCATATCGATTACCACAAACAACTTTATATTATTGTAGTATTTAAAGTGTCGTAGTAAAATATAAATAGCAGTTATTGCTAATACAATACTACAAAGCAATGGTGTAGTATAATGGCTTTAACAACAGCACAACTCAAAGCTCGTAAAGAACGGGGAAAGGCAATAGCGGTCATGTCTGACCAAGTCAAAGTTTTTGAATATAGCAGTTACAAAGTCAAATCCCAATCTGGAAACGGAAAATATGAAGTTCTGAAAACTAGCATTGGTTGGATGTGTAGCTGTCCAGACCACATATACCGACATGTCAAATGCAAACACATCTACGCCGTAGAATTTTCGTTAGCACTAAAGAAAAGAATAGAACCCACACGGATTACACCAATAAACAACGTTTCTTCTTGCGTGTTCTGTGGTTCAGATAACATAGTAAAAGATGGAATCCGACACAACAAACACACAGACATTCAAAAATTCTACTGCCGAAACTGTCAACAATACTTCTCCTTCAATGTAGGATTTGAAAAGATGAAACATAGTCCGCAAGCAATAACAACAGCACTGCAACTATATTTTAGCGGAGAATCACTGCGGAACACTCAGAAATCGCTCAGACTTCTAGGCGTAGAAGTTGCACACTCAACGGTTTACAAATGGATAAAGAAGTATATCGGATTAATGGAAAAATACATCGAGAAATTAAGACCGAATGTTTCGGATACTTGGAGAGCTGATGAACTTTGGGTGAAATTCAAAGGCGATATGAAATATGTTTTCGCCATAATGGACGATGAAACTCGTTACTGGATTGCCCAAGAGGTTGCAGAAACCAAATACAAACATGACGCAAGAAAACTATTCCAAATGGCCAAAAAGGTAACTGGAAAGAAACCTGAAACTCTAATAACTGACGGTCTGCAATCGTATCATCAAGCATTCAAGAGAGAGTTTTGGACACTCCGTAACCCAAGAACCAAGCATGTGCGCCACATCAAAATTCAAGGGGATATGAATAATAACAAGATGGAAAGGTTGAATGGCGAAATAAGAGATCGAGAGAAAGTTATGAGGGGATTAAAACGGAAAGACACGCCAATATTAACAGGTATCCAAATTTTCCACAACTACATTAGAGAACATGAAGGGTTAAAGGGTAAGACACCAGCCGAAGCATGTGGAATAACTGTTGAAGGAAAAAACAAATGGATAACCTTAATCCAAAATGCAAGCAAGCATGCTTCAGTGAAGAATAGTTTCTATTCCTCTAAAGGATTAAGACGATACATCTAGTATCTGTGTGATCTTTTTCAACGGGTCAAGTTTAAGCCTAATGTTCAAAATGCGCAACATATCTCGACCAATGAATCCCCTTCGATTTGGGCTAGCTTGCAAGAGAGCGCATCCAATCCAATCCCTAATAAATCGCACACTGCATGTAATAGAATTGATATTTCCATTGATATCCTTGACGCACATCTTCACCCTCTTGTTGTAATATGTGTAATTACGATTGAGATGTACTCCACTTCGCATTTGCAATGGTGAAAATTTAGTTAATGGTTCGGAAAGTTGATTAGCGTCAAAAACTTTAAGGTAAGGGTTACCTGTATCCAAATCAGCGTAGACAGGTGATGAGTTCTCTACAATCTCATTATCATCCGAATCCTCTGTACCCAAATACACTTGAAGCGTAGGGTAAGAGTCATTGTTATCTATAGAAGTCCAAACAGACTCTTCGACAACATCTGGAGCTGAGAATGCATAGCAAGCTTTGTCTTTTTCCTTTGCTACTCTTTCTATATCTTCAGACGATATTCCATCGATTTCTTTACTTCTCAGAATGATTTTGCCATCACAAATCATAACCTGCTGAGTGCCTTCTTTCCAAGCTTTCTCAAGCAGGTATTTACATGAGTCGTAGACTCTCTTAAGCAACTCTTCAGTTTCATTCAGTTCCAAGTTGATAAATTCTGTGAATGACAGAGAGAATGGGTCTTTGGAAGGGAACAATTCCCACGCAACATGTGACAAATCCGCAGTCTCAGTTGCTCCTCGTTGAATTTCGGTTAGAGAGTTGGTTGGGATGATTACTTGCTCTCTCTCCATTACTGACACTGACCAGCCTTGAATGGAATTTTCCCATATTTTGGCAAATCTCGCTTTTTGTATTTGATTATTATCGATTATGAACGCACTAGACATTTCTTTCCGTCTCCTCAATTATTCTTTGGATCATGTCACTTCCAAATTCGCCAATGAATTTGTCAAATTGTTTTATCTTAGTTGTCATAAATGATATTTCTACATAATATTCGTTCTCTGCGCTCGTTATTAATGGTTCTATAATCACTTGACACCCTCCTGGTTTTAATGGAAAACTAGTGACAAATTTGAGGGAAGCAACCTTCAACTCAGTAGTAAAATTTTTTGATATGTTTTTGATGTATTCTGTATCTACCATTGAAGTTAAGCTACTTAGGGGCGTAGTCTTCGCTTTTCTTCTTGTAGTGCATTTGAAACTAGCGTCCGAAATGATTTCGGGATATATGTTAAGGGCAATCAGTATTTTTTTCACTTCTTCATACTTTGGTTCCAGATTGACTGTATTTAGTATCTGGAAGACTATAATTGGAAGATTTGGGGGTTGAACTGGAGGTAGAAGAACCGTTACATCTCCCTTTGAAAAGCTTTGAATGAAAATCGGTGGTGCTTGAGTGCCTTGTGGGTTTGCCATCTGACTTTGCATCACTAAGTAACCATTTCCCTTTAGGGCTTTGCTGAACTGGTCAGCCGTAAACGTCAGAAATTGTGTTCGAAAGATCAACTGAACTTGCGATCCAATTGCCAAGGATGACATTTCAACGTCTTCTGTTGGTTTACAGTCACTATCTTCTATTGATTGACAATCATATATATTTACTGCCAATAAGTTTACAATATCCCCCCTCCGTAATTCATCCGACGAAATTTTACAGGGTAAGCGAACCGATGAGGACTTGACAGCGCCTTAAATTGCTCGGGCATGTTCCATCCGACGAAAAAAAACACGTTTCAAATCCGACGCAGAGGACACAGTACCTTCTTGAGCAAAGTTTATATTTTCGTTGAAAATTGCATACTCTAGCACTTATCACAAAGGAGATGGAAGAAATGGCTTATTTAACTACCCAAGGCGGACAACCGATACTAATTCTTAAAGAAGGAACTGGCAGGCGACGCGGCCGAGAGGCTCAGAGAAACAACATCATGGCAGCACGAACAATAGGAGAAGTACTTCGCACTACTCTAGGTCCTCGTGGAATGGACAAAATGCTAATTGACTCCCTAGGTGACATAACAATAACAAACGACGGTGCAGCCATACTCGACGACGTAGATGTTGAACACCCCGCGGCAAAGATGATGGTGGAAGTGGCTAAAACCCAAGATGACATGGTTGGCGACGGAACGACAACAGCCGTAGTGTTGGCAGGCGAGCTTCTCAAACACGCAGAAGAACTCTTAGACCAAAACATCCACCCATTAATAATCGTAAGCGGCTACCGCAAAGCGGCACAAAAAGCGGTTGAAATCCTCAACAAAATAGGCATCATTGTAGACATAGAAGACCGTGCAACGCTTCGAAAGGTTGCATTAACTAGCATGGGAAGCAAAGCAGTAGGTTCTGCAAGAGAAACATTCGCAGATATTGCCATTGATGCTGTGAGGCAAATTGCCGAAAAACGCGGCGACAGGTGGATAGCTGACATCGACAATATTCAAATCACCAAAAAAGAGGGAAAAAGCCTCTTCGACAGCCAACTTGTTAAAGGCATCATAATCGACAAAGAAGTCGTCCACGCAGGAATGCCGAAAATAACTAAAAGCGCGAAAATTGCTTTGCTTGATTGCCCCCTTGAAGTCGAAAAAACAGAATTCAATGCTGAAATACGCATCAAAGACCCAGCCCAAATACAAGCTTTCCTAGACCAAGAAACACATATGCTCCAAGACATGGTAAAGAAAATCACAGCTTCAGGCGCCAACGTACTCTTCTGCCAAAAAGGAATGGACGACATGGCACAGCACTTCCTAGCCAAAAAAGGCGTACTTTCCGCGAGAAGAGTAAAGCAGTCGGACATGGAAAAACTCGCCAGGGCAACCAGTGGAAAAATCATCACAAACCTAGAAGACCTCAAGAAGAAAGATTTAGGAACAGCAGGTCTCGTCGAGGAACGGAAAGTCGGCGACGACAAAATGATATTCGTAGAAAAATGCAAGACGCCTCACTCAGTAGCCATCCTGATCCGCGCAGGCCTAGAACGCATGGTGGACGAAGCTGAACGCGCAATGCACGACGCCCTTTCAGTAGTCTCAGACGTCATCGAAAACAACAAAATAGTCCCAGGCGGCGGAGCCATCGAAGAAGAACTCGCAAAGGAAATCCGCGAATACGCTACAAAAATTGGTGGAAGAGAACAACTAGCCATAGAAGCCTTCGCGGAATCACTTGAAATCGTGCCAAAAACCTTGGCGGAAAACGCGGGCTTGGACAAAATTGACATTCTCGTAGGCTTAAGAGCTGCTCACGAAAAGCAAAAAGGCCACCTAATGGGAGTGAACGTTTTCACGGGCAAAATTGTCAACATGGAACGCAACGGCGTAATAGAACCCATGGCCGTGAAGGAACAAGCGATAAAGTCTGCTACAGAATCTGCATCCATGATAATGCGCATAGACGATGTAATAGCCGCAACGAAGCCAAAAGAACCAGGGAAAGGCCCAGGTGGAATGCCTGAAGACTAAGAATAGGCAACTTTCCTTTTTTTCCTTTTTTTCTATACCCTAAAATTTAAGCACGAAACTGCACTTTCTAATTCTCATTGCTCCGGTAGTATAGTCCGGTTAAGTATAGTGGCCTCTCGTCTTTTCCAAGAGGGAAAGCCACCGACCCGGGTTCAAATCCCGGCCGGAGCACCACGTTCTTGGCTATTACCCGCCATCTTTGTTTATGCACCGACATTCCAAGTTTGTGTCGCGTAAAACTTATAAATCACGTGCGCGCGCATTGGAGGAAATAACCGAGAGAATCAAAGGGAGATGACATGTGTGACAACACCTGTTGTTGAAACTGTGAACCTTAGAAAAACCTACATGCTTGGAAAAGTTCGGGTAGATGCCTTGCAAGGAGTAAATTTGAGAGTTGAAAAGGGTGATTTCCTCGCAATCTCGGGGCCTTCTGGTAGTGGTAAATCTACACTTCTGAATATGATTGGCGCATTGGACAAGCCAACAGAGGGGACGGTGTTCATAGAAGGTGTTGACATTTCCACATTAGATGACAACGGACTGGCCGACTTGAGGCGGAGAGTAGGTTTTGTATTTCAATTTTTCAATCTTATTCCACGGCTTACTGCAAGAGGAAATGTTGAATTGCCAATGGCTATACCTGGCTTAGGTAAAAAGGAGAGAAGAAAACTCGCTGAAGAGCTTCTTGAAACCGTGGGCCTGAAGGAAAGAGTGGATCATAAACCAGCTGAACTTAGCGGCGGTGAACGTCAACGTGTGGCGATTGCCAGAGCTTTGGCAAACAATCCGAAATTTCTGCTAATGGATGAGCCTACAGGAAACATTGACTCTAAAACTGCAAATGAAATAATAGAGCTAGTTAAAAGGCTGAATGAGGAGAAGGGGGTAACAATAATAATGATTACACATGACCAGAATTTAGCATCTCAGGCGAAGAAAAGAGTGCAGATGCTTGACGGCCTAGTAATCCCCGAAGAGGTGAACTAACTTGAAAGTAAACGACATTTTCTCTTATGCCTTCGGTGCAATACGATTGAGGAAACTTCGTGCAGGCCTAACAACATTAGGAGTAGTTATCGGCATTGCAGCCATCGTTGCTTTGCTTTCAATTAGCCAAGGTCTCCAAGATACTATAACTGGACAGCTCCAAACAGGATTCGCGACCGACACGCTAATTGTTTCTCCTGGGGGAGGCTTCATTATGGGTCCTAGTACAGGAGCTGATTTCAATTTGCTAGTTAATTATACGCAAATAATCGATGAAATAGAAAATGTTGAGATGTCAGTGGCGGTAATTCGAAAGGCATGCTACATTAAATCCGATGAAACGGAGTTTATGCTCACTATAGTAGGTGTGGATTTCGCCAAATATGCAGACATTTACAGTAGCACCTTTGTAGCTGAAAATGGGGAAATTCCTCTAAACCCGGAAAACGAGATTGCTGTAGTTGGAAAACGGATTAGTGATCCTTGGCGGAATGAAACATTACTCTACAATGTAGATGACACCATCGAGATCATCTGGACTAATACAACCACGTGGCCCCTAACAAATGAAACTTATACTGGACAAGTTTCGGCTGTTCTTAAGGAAATTGGAGGCTTCGGCATCGGACCTTCGGATAATAGTGTTTACATTCCAATTTCGCAGGCTCAAAGTTTCTTTGGAACTGATGAATGTGATACGATAATTGTGCAGTTAGAAAATGATGATGAAGCAACGATTGAGAGTGTTTCTGAGACTATAGAAGAGGCTTTCAGCGGTCAAGTCTCGGTGATTTCTTCAACTGCTGTGCTTAGTACCATTTCAAGTGTTTTCTCCACCATGGAACTTTTCTTAGGTGGAATAGCTGGTATCTCGCTTCTAGTGGCGGGGATAGGTATAATGAATATTATGATTGTTTCTTTGATGGAGCGTACAAGAGAGATAGGGATACTGAAAGCGTTGGGTATGAGAAGTCGAACGGTGCTTTTGATTTTCTTAAGTGAAGCTGTAATAGTTGGGTTGATGGGTGCAGTAATTGGCGTAGCTTCAGGCTGGGTTTTGGCAAACGTAGTCGCAGCAGTCCTTAGTGGAGGAGGACCCCCCGGTACAGGGCAAGGAACTCATGCTGCAACCGGAGGCGGAATAGCCATAACTCCTGTTTTAACTCCAGCAGTGTTCCTAGGCGCTCTAGCTTTTGGCGTAATACTCAGCGTAATCTTTGCACTTTACCCTGCTTGGCGAGCTTCGAAACTTAAACCAGTAGAAGCATTAAGGTACGAATAACATCTAATTTCAAGCTTCGAAGTAGAAATAAATGCACAAATTTCAATGGAAAGCCACTTGCCGGGTTCAAATCCTAGTTGGAGCACCAAATATGCCACACCCACCGACCTTTGCTGCCGCCACCTCCTACACTCTAGCATCCTCTCTTTTTATCCTGCACGATCATCTGGGTTTAGGCGCATGCTACTCATTCTTTCAACTTTAACTTTCACAGTTGCACGTCATGTCGTATGTTATTGTAATTAAAAACCTAAGACAAAGTTTCAAGTAGTTTTAATTTTCTCCTTCGCGAGCACTCGCCTGAACGACTTATTGCATTTCGGACATTTGTAATGACCTATTTTAAGCTGCAGTCTTTCCCCAGTTTTGCTCGGTCTCCCAGCCATTTTCCAAGTCTTTACCGGACTAGTTTCAATTCCACATAGAGGACATTGAGCTCTCTCTGAATTGTTCAACAAATTCAAAAGCTCTCGTCTAAGATCTTCTCCAGTTTTGTTGATTTCATGGATAGCTTTCGCAAGTTGCATGTTTTTGAGAACATCACGGATCCACTTAGCAAAGTCTCCTCTTTTTTGATGAAACTCAAGCGAAGCAATTGGAGCTGTGTTTGCTATTCTCTTGAAATCTCGTAGATTGAAAGCCACTTCTAAAAGCGGCTTGCCGATGTCTTTGTAGAAATGGAATCCACATTCTCTGGAAACTTCTTTCTTAGGTGGTTCAGAAGGACGATTACACTTGGGAAACTCGCCATGCTTTTGTCTGTACTCGTGCAAGAGTTCCTTTGCCTCATCTTCCTGCCTTGGAGTAACATCTCTCTTATAATATTTGGTTTCACGTTTGCAGGGTTCGCCGGAAAAATTTGCCTCCAAGTATTTAGTGAATTCTTCTCTAAGGTTAGTGCTTTTTCCGACATAGATTAGAGTCTGGTCTTTATCATAGAGTGCGTAAACTCCAGGTTCTTCTGGAACGTATTTCGCCTTATCTCCCCAAAAGTACATTTTCCCTGAGAGCGACATTTTATTCCCCCATAAATTATGTGAACTCGTATTATAAGCTGATAGTAATCCCGATTCGCATGCGCTACTTCTGTCAAAGTGTGTGAGCACCAAATATACATGGTTAACATAGGTAAAGAATCATTAGGAGACTTAGGGCAGCTACTAGCACCTCGAAACAGACATGGAGCAGAATGTTGGCATTGCAGATTTAGCTATTCCAAGAGTCCTGAAACAAGGCGTTAACCATTCACCATTTTCCAGATGGCATCTTTCATCATTTCACCGTGTTTCGCACCGTAATAGATTCCAGCTAGTTTGCCTGCGGATGGAAGCACTGTTCGTTTAACAAGCTTGTAAAGCAGTGGATTTGAAATTCTGTATTCCAGAAAGGAGTCTCGCCAGACTTTGATGTTGTACTCCCAACATCGGATGAGAAATTCCCAGCGCACTCTTGAAAGAGAATCAAGTTCTGCTCCACACTTGTTCATCAGAAGACAGTTCTCCAGCGGGACAAAAAGTAATGGAACGAAAAAGGCGTAATAATCCTTCAGGTCATCCATCAACTCGAGCGTTTCTATAACATCTTCTTCCTTCTCATCTGGAAGCCCAATTATCAAAGTAGCAAGCGGATACCAATCATTGTCGTTTAGTATTCCAAATGCTTGGCAAACAATCTCTCTCCACTTCTCAGGCTTGAAAGGAAGCGGTTTTCCAACCATGTGCTTTTTGATAAGCCTGACGCTTCCAGTTTCTATGCCAGTTTCAGAAGTCACTATCGGCTTCTTTCCATGACTGTACCAGTGATATTGGATTAAAATTTCAGCTAATTCTTGAATCATGCCGGGGTTGTAAACAACTGGAGCCAAGGACATATGCGAAGGCTGTATTGCTTTGACTCCCGGATAAGATGCTACGTTTTTAACTAGTTTTAGAACTGCCTTTTTATTAGGAATGAAGTGGTTGTTCTTTACACCATAAAGGAAAAGGTCTTCGGTTACCAACGTAACGCTGGAACTGCCTTCTCTCACGGTTGTCTGCACTTCTTCCATGATTCTTTCAAGAGGCATGTCTCGTCTTTTCTGCATCGTAGGCGTGCAGAACTGGCAGTTTCGACCGCAACCTCTGGAGATTTCTACGCAACCGTGGATAGCTGCGTGTCTAATGATAGGTACGTCTTTGATTTCTGGGCTTCCTTTAGCTCGAACTACGCGGGAAAGTAGTTTGCCATTTACTGCTTTTCTGAAGATTTCTGTAACTGTTGCTTCAGCTTCGCCGATTATTACACAGTCAACTCCATAGCTTTCTGCAACTTTCTTACGTTCCAGCTGCCACGCCCCAAAACCGCCAACAATTAGTTTGGGCTTGTACTTTTGGATGCTCTGATGCGTCACTAAATCTCTGAATTCAATGGCATTCATGGGTTCTCCTCCACCTACGAGTGAAGAATAGGTTTTACTAACGTATCCCATGCCCGTTGGATCCATAGATGATATACCGACTACTTTTGTGTCTGGTCCTATGAACGCGTCTAGGTCGAAGGGATGAACCACTGCTACTTCCGATTCTTCGAAACCGTTCTTTAAAAGAAGAGCTTCTATTTTTCTCAAGCCATAAGGCGCGTATCTGGCTGTTCTGTCACTGTTGCGTTCTACCGGCGGGTAGAGCTTCTTCCTCAAGAGCCATAATGGTATGGGACCTTTAGGGAACCCTGCTACGAATGCAACGAAAGGGTTGTTGTAGAAATCGCTCATTTCAGTGGCAGAAGCTGTCAAAATCACCTTTACGCCCGAATTTTTGGCCATCCACTCTTTCCATCCGAATGAAAGTGCATTTCTTCGGGTTGTTATTAAAAATTATGGTGTCTTCCTATTGATTCTCTCGCCACGAAATAGTCTACGGTTTTTCAAGGAAAAGACCTTATCGTGCCAAAAGAGGTGGTTAACTGAAGCGTAAGACGCCATGAATGGTATTCAATTTTAGATTGTTTGGTTATCTTTCATAAATCCTCCTCCTTATGCAAGTCAACTCATAGATTTGAACGAAACAGCTAGTTCTCAGCTAGAGCATCAAGTTATGGTTGTTCTATAAAATGCAGATTTTAATGATGCATGCCTCAAATTAAAAACTGACCGGTGTAGTATTGTCAGTAGAAGTGGTTCATTCGTTGGCATGTTCGTGACGCAAAACCCATAAGTATTCTTAAATGAACTGTGGAATGCTGGAGGAAAGAGTGTGAAATACTTAGATTTTGTCGACCTTTCATACATTCCTAGAGAAGATGATTTAATTTGTGATTTCTATGTGGAGCCGAAAGGAATTGATATTAGAGTGGCTGCAGGCGGGGTTGCTGCTGAAAGCTCTATAGGAACATGGACTGAACTGACCACTGAAAAACCTTACGTGAAAAAATTGCACGCCACGGTTTTCGAAATCAATGGTAGCAATGTTCGTATAGCTTATCCAATCGAACTGTTTGAATTTGCTAACATGCCTAACATTCTCAGCGGCGTAGCCGGAAACGTGTTTGGCTTGGCTGCGTTGAAAAACCTCAGGTTAAGTGACGTGCATTTTCCATCAAAAATTATCAAGAGCTTTAAAGGTCCTAAATACGGTATTCACGGAGTTCGAGAGCTTTTAAGAATTAAAGACAGACCGTTAGTAGGTACGATAATCAAGCCAAAGCTTGGTTTAAGAACCAGAGACCACGCAGAAGTTGCTTATGAGGCATGGGTTGGTGGATGCGATATTGTGAAGGATGATGAAAACTTGGGCAGTCAACGATTCAATCCCTTCGAAGATCGTGTTATAGAAACCTTGGAAAGTAGAGACAGAGCTGAAGAAGAGACCGGTGAAAAGAAGGTTTACATGGCTAACGTGACCTCCGAGACGAATCAGATGATAAGGCGGGCGCAGTTCGTAGAAGACCATGATGGAAAATACATAATGATAGACATTCTGACTTGTGGTTTTGCCTCCTTACAGACACTGCGAAACCAAAACTTTAACCTCGTAATTCATGCTCACAGAGCTGGGCACGCAGCCTTCACGAAAAACCCTAGACACGGAGTTTCTATGCAAGTCATTGCCAAGGTATCCAGGATAATCGGGGTGGACCAGCTTCATGTAGGAACAGCTGTTGGAAAAATGTCTGAAACAAGGGAAGAAGTTTTGGAAAATTGTGATGCATTAAAAGGCGAAATGAATGGTCTGAAGCCTGTTTTACCGGTGGCTTCGGGAGGTCTTCACCCAAGCTTAGTTCCCGCCTTGATTGAGATTTTTGGAAAAGACTTCATAATCCAAGCAGGAGGAGGAATCCACGGGCACAAAAATGGCACTGTCGCAGGCGCTAAAGCAATGAGGCAGGCGGTCGACGCAAAGATGCAAGGAATACCTCTCAAGGAATATGCAAAAACTCGCAAAGAATTGAAAACAGCGTTGGAAAAGTGGAGTTGAAGAGAATGCACCGACTTGTTGACTTAACACTCTACATCCGTCAAGGCGGTATATGTACACTTGATATGTTTTGGAAATTGCTGATGTGTGTTCTTGCTGCTTGGTGCTTGGAAATGCTTTCAGCTTCCGCGTCATAATTAGTAGTGATGCGTGCGCGTGACATCCAGAGATAGACTTTCTGCAGGGCCGTATTTCGGGTAGTGTGTTTATGCACAACTACTCCAACCCTGCTCTGATAAGCGACTTGAAAACTCGGATATTCAGGGTATTGACAAATTTGAGGGTGCTAGGCCAAAGCCTTGGCTTTTTGCAATTGAAAGAACATCAAAGTCTGAGATTTTTAAGATGGCTGTTCCAGATTAATGAAGCGAAGTAACCAGCTACAGCACCACTGATAGTTCCCATAACTAATATCAAAACTTCTAATGGAAGACTTCTAGGTATCAATGCCATCAGCGCGCGCGTGCTGGGCAGATGAACAGTCACATAATAGCTTGCGAATCCGACAAGCGAAGTGCTCATAGTCATTGCAGTCACCACTTTGGTTGCTTTGACTTCACCATGTGCGACATCAATTCTGAAAAGTAAGAAAAATGCATCCACTAACAAACCATACAGAAGAGCAAAGAATAAGGTAAAGGGGGCAAAAGCCACATTCCACAAGGCTGTTAGCACACCACCAATCAATGAAACAAAAGTTGCGCCCTGTTTCTTTAATAGAAGGGTTCCAAGAGCAAGCATTAGAGCATGGATACCAATTAACATCTTATTTATCGGAGAAGGGAGTAAAGCCTTAGTAATGAATATTATAGCCCCAAAAAGAGTAGCGATAGCTATCCTCTTCGTCTGGTAGCTCAATTTCTCACCTGAATTAGCTTTTGTGTATCGGATACTTTGAAAAATGTCTGCTTTTAAATTTGGTGGAAACTGCGTTCGCGTCTGTGGCATTCAGGCATGGGCAATCCCGAAGCATAGCTAAGAAAGCGCAAAACACAATCTGAACATAAGCAGAATCACAGAACAAGCCCTATACACCATAATAACCTATCTCGAATCCCCCAAACAAAGCCGAAAGCTCTAAATTTCTTAATTCACGTTCTCTTCTGAGCAAGAGTGAGAGGGCCGGTAGATCAGTCTGGTATGATCGCCGCCTTCGCAAGGCGGAAGCCGCGGGTTCAAATCCCGCCCGGTCCACAACACCTTCTTTTGGAAAAGAAGCTGTACCAAGAAAACCTGGATTGCTGCCTTTTGAGTTTTTAGAGCCCTCTAGGCATTCAAATCAGGTGTATACAGGTATAGGCCGTCCATTAACCGTATCCCGTCGTCCGTCGTTGGTTGGTTGGTTGGGTTAAAATTTAATCCAAAACCCAAACTCTCTCTATCTAACTCTCTCTCCAAAAACAAAAAACACACACGCGCGCAGTGCCGTTAGACGGTTGGACTGAGTGTTGTCCAGTAATGACCCTGAGGAATAAGATAACCGTAGATTCCTGTGGTGAATTTGAGGTTCCTAGTCTGCATGGTTTTCCGGGCTTTAAACCGGATCATCCACCCTCTCTCTTGACCGCTTGAAAAGCGACCTGTATCTAGGTGGATACGCGGGTTGCCTTGATAATCAATCGCTCCAGGTGGAAATATGAAATCAATCTGATCAGGCTGTCCAACAAGACGAATCACTATATTTTCGTAAGTCAACTCAACATTGCTTGTGTTCTTGAATGATAACCATAGGTGATACTCCTCATCCTTCGTAACATTCCCTACAAGTTGGTTTGGCGATATAGATTCTACATGTATAGCCTTTCGCTTAACTGTGCCTTTCACGATTGTATTCCATGTCCTGAGTGGTTCTGGATAGGTAGGCATTATAATCTCCTTTTCTTCAATTATGATTTAAACTTATAATATTTTTGTGCGCGCGCATTGCGAGGGGTAAGTTTTTGTATATTTTTTACCCCTCGTAGTTTAACCCTATTTGAACTGTTCTTTCTTTTTGATTACACTGCAAAAGGTAAATGCCTTGATTTCTGCCTCTTGAGTCTTTCAACTTTCGGTCCATTTTCAGTTGCGAGCGACAGCGAGCAATATCATGCTGACGCTTGCTTTCCATATTCAGGCTCAAGCGGCAGCTATTAAAAGCAGCTTGGTTGGTTGGTTGGTTGGGTTAAATTTTAACCGCAGCGACAAGTACAATTTTGCAGTCTTGTTGGGTCATAAGAAACGTTTCACCTTTGAAATCTCTTGGATCCTGATTCCTCTATGCGCAAGTTCCGCTGTGAATCTTTTTAGTTTTCCGGCTACGGCTATCTCCGGAGGTACCAATCCTCTGTCCTGAATGTCTCCACGTGCAACCATCCTACCCACGATGGCAGCCGTGTATCCGGTGGTGCGCGCCATAGAAGTCACTTCCAGTTGCTTGTCGAAAAAGTCAACCGTGAAATAAGAATACTCTACGCTGTTGCCATCTTTTTTCCCTGTAACATCAACCTTGAGAACGGTAACGTCTTCCTCCTTGCCGAGCGCTAGAACCTTGTCCAAGATGGAAACTGCCACTTTGCGTGGAATTATCTTTGTGCCATCAACGTCTATTGGTTCAGCGCTGAAGAAACCAGTGTTTCTCAGCGCCCTGATCTTTTCAGCGTGACCTGGCCAACGGGTAGTCTTCTCATCCATGTTCTTAACTTTTCCCTTCATAGTGCGTAGTAATGTCGAGAGTCCGTCGGTATAGAAGGCTTCTAACTCTCCAACTTCGGGAAACTGAACTTTTTCGAGTCCAGATAGAGTGTCTACTTGGATTATCTTTCCGTTCCTCACGATTCGAGACTTTTCACAGTACATGTCCACAAGGCCTTGGGTTTCAAACACGATTCTGTATCCAAGAGGAGGAACTGGCTTCTGGGGAATCCCCCCACATATGATGTGAATCTC